>DASSJA010000091.1:0-6929 GCA_035691445.1 Burkholderiales bacterium
GCCACCGGACGGAAGCGGGCCGGGCCGATGCTAGAATTCCCGCAACAAGTCTAACAACCGGCGCGGATCCACGGAATCGCGCCGGCGGAGGAAGCGGGACCGATGATCCGAGCATGGCGCGCGATCGAGGCGGCGCTGTTCCCTGGCCGCCTCGCGGTCCTGCGGGAGATCCTTCTCGCCTTCCTCGCGTTCAACGCGCTGACGCGCCTGGCCCTGACCGCCTGGAACGGCGAGCCGTCGCTGTTCCTGCCCTGGCGCATCCTCCCCGCGATGGCGATCGGCGCCGCGTTCGACCTCGCCGCGGCCACGTTCTTCGTTCCGCCGCTGGCCGCGCTGCTCGCCTGGTGGCCGGAGCGCCGCGCGGGCGGCCTGCGGCTCGTCCTAACCATCGCGCTCCTGCCGCTGTGCGGCCTGATGGTCTTCGTCGGCGGCGCCGAGCTGGTGTTCTGGAACGAGTTCGCCTCGCGCTTCAATTTCATCGCGGTCGACTACCTGATCTACACCAACGAGGTGATCGGCAACATCCGCGAGTCCTACGACATGCCGCTGCTGCTCTCTCTCGTGGCCGCGGCGTCCCTCGTCGTATGGTGGCTCGTCGCGCGGCGGATCGGCCCGCTCGCGCTCGCTCCCGCGGGGCACCTCGGCGCCCGCTCGCGCGCGGTCGCGCTGTGGGCGCTCGCGCCTTTCCTCGCCTTTGCCGCGTTCGACGCGCACTACGAGGAGTTCTCGACCGACGCGCAGCTCAACGAGCTCGCCGGGGACGGCTATTACGATTTTTTCCACGCCTTTCGCGCCAACGAGATCGACTACGAGCGCTTCTACAGGACGTTGCCCCCGCAGCGCGCCGAGCGCATCCTCGCGGGCGAGTTCGACCGCGCCGCCGCGACGGACTCCGGGCTGCCCTTCGAGCGCGACATCGTCGCCCGCCGGCGGGAGAAGAAGCTCAACGTCGTGCTCATCTCCGTGGAGGCCTTGAGCGCCGATTTTCTCACCGCGTTCGGCAACCGCGACGGACTGACGCCGAGGCTCGACCAGATTGCCCGGGAGGGCTTGTTGTTCACGCACCTCTACGCGACCGGCACGCGCACGGTGCGCGGGCTGGAAGCGCTGACGCTGTCAGCCCCTCCGACACCGGGCTACTCCATCGTAAAACGGCCCGAGAGCGATGCACTCTTCACGCTCGGGGGGGTTTTCAGGGAAAAAGGCTACGAGCCGCTGTATTTCTACGGTGGCTACGCCTACTTCGACAACATGGAGGCGTTCTTCTCGGGGAACGGCTACACGGTCATAGACCGCACTGCCATCAATAGCGAAGACATCACCTACGAGAACGTCTGGGGCGTCGCCGACGAGGATCTCTTCGAGCTTGCGCTCGGCGAGCTGGACAAGCGCTGGGCTGCGCGCCGGCCTTTTTTCGCGCACATCATGACGGTATCCAATCATCGCCCCTTCGCCTATCCTCCCGGGCGCATCGACATTCCCCCGGGAACGCGCGAGGGCGCGGTCAAGTACACCGACTTCGCGATCGGCCAGTTCATCGACCGCGCGCGCGCCAGGCCCTGGTTCGGTCGGACGCTCTTCGCAATCGTCGCCGACCATACCCACAAGGGCCGCGGCCGCACCGAGCTGCCGCCGGAGAACTACCACATTCCTTTCATCGTGTATGCCCCCGGGCTCGTCTCACCGGGGCGCGTGGACGCCATAGCGTCGCAGATCGACGTCGGGCCGACTCTCCTCGGACTGCTCGGCTTCAGCTACCGATCCTGGTTCTTCGGGCACGATATCCTGCGCGAAGGCGCGAGGCACCAGCGCGCGTTTCTCGCCAACTATCAGACGGTCGGCTACTACCGCGAGGGCCTTGTAGTGGAGCTCAAGCCGAAAGAACGCTACCGCATCGTCGACGCGGCCACGGGGCTCCCGCGCGCGGAGGACGCGCGCTCCGAGCGTCTGATGGAGGAAGCCATCAGCTACTATCAATTGGCGAGCAGGGCCTACAAGACCGGTGAGCTCAAGCTTGCGAATCTCAAGCAGTGAGCGGACCCCTGCCGGGCTTCAGCGGTCGAGTTTGCTGAAGAGAAACGGCGCGAGCAGCGAGGCGGCGATGAGCAGCAGCGCGACCGTGGGCGCGCGGATCGCCATGACCAGAAGCGGCAGCGCCACACATCCGGTGATCAGGATCCAGGGAGCCAGGGCCCGGCTGTACTTGAGATAGGGCAGAAACCCCGCGGGTATCTCGACCCGGATGCCCCGATCGGCGCGGTCCCTCCGCGCCGCCCTTCCCTCCAGCCAGATCGCGAGCACGTAGATCTGGCCCAGAAGCCCGCCCGCCCAGAAGCCGGCACCCACCACCAGCGCGAAGATGCCGGGCATGAAGCGCCCGACCTTGAACATGACGTCGATGGAGCACACCGAGCTCACGAAGACGAAGACGAGAACGACGGGCAGCAACGCCCAGATGCGCGGTGCGATGTAGGCCTGCAATACGTCGTCGTGCAGAAACTTCAGCGCCAGGTCGCGCGCGTCCCGCACGATGTTCCGCGGCCGGAGCTGGCTCATCCAGTCGCCCGCCGCGGCCCGCAGTTCGCGCTCGCTGTGCTTCACGGCCTGCCGCAGCTGTCGTTGGCTGATCATGGCGGGCATCCTAAGGCCGCGCGTCGAACTATGCAATTGTCATGGATCCGGGTGCGTGCAATACGCACGGGGCCGCGCATCGTGTAAGCTTCGGGCGCTTTTCCCGCGAACTGCGCCCGAGAGAGTTCCATGAAGACGATCGCCATCGAGGAGCACTTCATCACGCCGCTGTACCGCCAGCGGGTCGCGGCGAACGAATTCCGGAATTTCTACCTCACCTCCCGCAGCGAGCAGATCGGCCACGACATAGTCGACCAGAACGCGGACCTCGGCGCGAAGCGCCTCGCGCACATGGACGCCGCGGGCGTCGACGTGCAGGTGCTCTCCTTCGGCTCGCCCGGGCCGCAGGGCTTCGGCGCGGACGTCGCCATCCCGATGGCGAGGGACGCGAACGACCGCGCCCACGCCGCGGTCGGGGCGCACCCGGACCGCTTCGCGGCCTTTGCGG
The DNA here is from genome assembly GCA_035691445.1 of Burkholderiales bacterium. Classification (GTDB taxonomy): domain Bacteria; phylum Pseudomonadota; class Gammaproteobacteria; order Burkholderiales; family SG8-39; genus VBDM01. The sequence goes on from DASSJA010000091.1 coordinate 3,080, forward strand.
CGCTGCCCACCGCCGACCCGCAGGCTTCGGCGATGGAGCTCGAGCGCTGCGTCGTGAAGCTTGGCTTCAAGGGCGCGATGATCCACGGTCACACCCAGGGGAGCTTTCTCGACGAGAAGAAATACTGGGTTATTTTCGAGCGCGCGGAAAGACTCGGCGTGCCGATCTACCTGCATCCGACCCTCGCGCATCCCGACGCGATGCGCTCCTACTTCAACGGCTACGAGGAGCTCGCGCGCGCCGGCTGGGGATTCGCGATCGACACCAGCTGCCACTTCCTGCGAATCGTATTCGCGGGCGTTTTCGACGCCTACCCGAAATTGAAATTCATCCTCGGGCACCTGGGCGAAGGACCGCCGTTCGCCATGCACCGGCTGAACGACCACACGGCGCGCGCCGCCGCCAGGCGCGGACTGAAAAGACAGCCGATCGAGTACCTGCGCGACAACCTCCTCGTCACCACCAGCGGCAACTGGTACGAGCCGGCGTTCCTCTGCACCCTGCTCGCGCTCGGCGCGGACAACATCCTCTTCGCGGTGGACTGGCCCTACGAGGCGAACACGACGGGAATCGAATTCCTGAAGAAGCTCTCGATCAGCGACGCCGACCGCGAGAAGATCGCGCACGGCAACGCCGAGCGCATCCTGAGGATGTAGCGACGCGGAAAGCAGCGGTTTACGCGGCCGGCCTCGCGGTGACGTGCCCGCACTTGCCGCAGGTGCGGTGCTTCTCCTCGGAATAGAACTCCTCGTACACCCGCGACACCGGGTCCTCGCGGTAATCAGCGACGTGCCTCACCGCCTCGTAGAGCGGCGCGCGGCACTTTTCGCAGTACCAGAAGAAGCGGTCCTTTTCCTCCGCCCTCCGCTTCCGCTCCAGGACGAGAAGGTACGCGTCAGGGGAGAAGCGCGGCGAGTGCCGCACCCCCGCGGGGCAATAGATGATCTCGCCCTCGCGCACCAGCGCGATCTTCTCCTCCCCTTTCTCGGTGAGATAGTGCAGGTTCATCTCGCCCTTGATCATGTACATCACCTCGTCGCTCGGGTCCGCGTGAAACTCGCTGCGGTGCTGGCGCCCTCGCGCGACGAAGGCGATCGTGTCGGGCGCCTGCCACAGAATGCTCACGGGCTTGATGCTCTTTGCAATGCCCCGGGAGACCTCTTTGAGGCTGACCGCCTTCAGCTCCGTCATCGAATCCTCGCCTGCTTTGATTGCTCGCCACGATTGTAAGCGCAAGGAGTGACTACGCGGTAAGATCGCACCTCCCTTCGCGCTTGCCCGATGAAACCCACGAACGCTGCCGCAACCCTCGCCAGCGTCGTCTTTTTGAAAGTCCAGGATTTCGCGCGCAGGTCGGCCCAGGAGCAGGCGCGGCTGCGCGCGCAGCTCGAGGCGGTGCTGGCGGTGACCACCGCGGAGCTCGCGCCCGCCGCCTGGATCGTGCTCGATGCGGCCGACGGAGCCGCGATCGCGGTTCTCGGAGATCCCGAGGGCGCCTTGCGTCTCGCCGAGCGCGCCCTCACCGCGGCGGCGGCGGGGTTGCCCTTGTGCGTCGGGGTCAATCACGGCGCGGTGCAGGCGACGACGGGCGGCAAGGGCTCGGACGGGATGACCGGAGACGGAATCGCCGTGGCGGCGATCGTCGCGGAGTTCGCCTCCTCCACGCGCGTGCTGATTTCGCGGTCCTTTCGAGACGCGCTGGCGGACGCCTCACCGGGTCTCGACGTGGGATTCCTGCCGGCGGGGGTATTCACCGACGCCGGACTCCGGACGCACGAGCTGTTCTTTCCGGACAAGCGGGCCGCCGGACGCAGGAAAAGGCAGCTCTTGGCGCTCGGCGTCGCCGCCGTCCTCCTTTTCGTCGGAGGAGGGATAACCGCGCGCGCCTATACCGGCGGGCACCAGAAGTTCCTCGAGGGAACGATGGGGAAACTGGGCCTGTCGGCGAAGCAGCGCGAGGCCTGGCTTCGCGGGCTGCGCGAGAAGATCAGGTTCTAGGCCGTGGCCAAGAAGAAGCCCGCCCTCACCCAGCTCGGCCGCTACCGGATAACCGGCGAGCTCGGCCGCGGCGCGATGGGAGTCGTGTACAAGGGCGAAGACCCCTCGCTCGATCGCACCGTCGCGCTCAAGACCGTCATCCTCTCCGACGACGCGGCCGGCAAGGACGAGTACAAGAAGCGGTTTTTTCTCGAGGCCAAGGCCGCCGGGCGCCTCTCCCATCCCCAGGTCATCACGGTCTACGATTTCGGCCAGGAAGGCGACGTCGCCTACATGGCGATGGAGTTCCTGAAGGGAAAGGAGCTCCGCACCCGGATGAAGGAAGGCTCGATCAGCGTCCCGGAGGCGGTGCACATCGCCGAGCAGGTCGCCGAGGGGCTGGGCTATGCCCACGAGCACGGGGTGGTGCACCGCGACATCAAGCCGAGCAACATCATGCTGCTGCCGCACGACAAGGTGAAGATCATGGATTTCGGAATCGCGCGCATGCGCGCCTCCGACCACAAGACGAGCACCGGCCTCGTCCTCGGAACGCCGAAATACATGTCGCCCGAGCAGGTCGGGGGATCGCTGGTGGATCACCGGTCGGACATCTTTTCGCTGGGTGTCGTCCTCTACGAGATGCTGACGCACTCCAAGCTCTTCCAGGGCGAGGACACGCCGCAGATCTTCCACGCGGTAGCCAACTTCCAGCCGCCGGTGCCGAGCCGTCTGAATCCCGAGGTGCCGCCCATGCTCGACTTCGTGCTCGAGCGGGCGCTGAAAAAAGACCCGAGCGTGCGCTATCAGGACGCGTACGAGCTCGCCGCCGACCTGCGCTCCGCCCTCTCCGAGCTCGTCGACCGTGAGGCGGCTGCGGCGGGCGAAAAGCAGCGTGACCGCGACACCACCAAGACGATGAAGCTGGACGCGGAGACCTTGAAAGGTGCGTTCCCCGCACCCGCCGCGGCCGCCATCGGCACCGAGACCCGGCTTCCCGTATCGCTCCGGTTCGATTGCTCGGAGGCTCTCGGACGCCTGACGGACCCCACGCGCCGCGACCGCAGGCGGCTCACCCGGGCGCCGAGGCCCGTCGCGCTGCTGCGCCGCATATGGCGCGAGCCGGGAAAGCGCGCGCTCTTCGCGGTGATTCTCCTCGCCGCCCTGGTCGGCGGCGCGATCGCCGTGGCCTGATAAAGGCGCCGGGCGTCAGGCATGGCCCTGGCGAAACCCGGTCACTCGACCTGGATCCCCGCCGCTTTCACGAGCGCCGCGTTGGCCGCGATCTCCGCCCGCAGGTAGGCGTTGAACTGCTCCGGGTTGTATTCCATCGGTTCGGCTCCGAGCCGCGCGAGCTTCTCGCGCACCTCCGGGGAATGCAGCGCCTTGACGGTCTCCTGATAGAGCCGGTTCACCGACTCGCGCGGCGTTTTCGCCGGGGCGAACATGCCGACCCAGAAATTGTAGTCGGAGTTGGAAACGCCCGCCTCGAGCGTGGTCGGAAGGTCCGGCAGCGCTGAGGACCGCCTGGTGCTGCCGACGGCGAGCGCTACGATCTTCCCGTCTTTCAGGAGCGGCAGCGCCGCAACCACGGGACAGAAATAGAAATCGACCCGGCCGGTGATGATCTCGGTGAGCGCCTCGGGCGAGCCCTTGAACGGAACGTTGACCGTGTCGATTCCCGCACCGAGGCGGAAACGCTCGGCGTTCAGGTGAGTCGCGCTGCCGATCCCGACGGAGGCGGAGTTCATCGAGCCGGGTTTCGCTTTCGCCGCGGCGACCAGCTCTTTTACCGAGCGGATGCCCTTGGAGGGGGCGGTGATCAGGACGTTGGGCAGGAGCCCGAGCGGAGTGATCCCCGTCAGGTCGCGCA
>DASSJA010000092.1:0-6630 GCA_035691445.1 Burkholderiales bacterium
GAGCATCTGCATGCGCTCGGCCACGATCTCGGTCGTATAGCGCTCCTTGCCCTCCTTGTCCTGCCACTTGCGCGTGCGCAGGGCGCCCTCGACGTAGACCTGCGAGCCCTTCTTCAGATATTCCCCCGCGATCTCGGCGAGGCGGTTGAAGAACACCACGCGATGCCACTCGGTGCGCTCCTGTTTTTCGCCGCTCTCCTTGTCTTTCCAGGTTTCGCTGGTCGCGACCGAGATGTTGGTGATGGCGCCTCCCTCGGGGTTGTACCGGGTCTCCGGGTCCCGCCCGAGATTTCCCACGAGAATCACCTTGTTTACGGATGCCATGACTTTCCCCTCTTCAAATTTTGGGGATCAACAAGGGGTGCGCCCCCTTGTTCGTCCCGTTTCTCTCTCCCTCGATCAATCCGTTCAGGATACACCTTCAGCCGCGCGCTGCCCTTCCACGGCAGAATCGCCGTCCACCGTCTTTCGCGGCGCATGCATGCGGAAGGCCACACCAAGCCATAACGCAGCGATCGCGATTACGAATACAGGCACCAAACCCTCCCCCAGGCGCGAGGCGGACCAGGACCGTTTACGCGCTCGATGAAACCGAGTCCAGCTCACCCGCGGCGCGCGCCTTTTTTCCGTAGACCCACTCGAACAAGGGCGTTGTCATCAGGGTAGTGACGATGGCCATCAGGACCATTATGGAAAACAGCGCCGGCTGGATGATCCCTTTCTGCAAGCCGATGTTGAGGATGATGAGCTCCATCACGCCGCGCGTGTTCATGAGGATGCCCACGGCCATGGCCGTCGGCGCGCCCTCGCCGGCAAGCCGCGCCGCGGCCCAGCAGGCGCCGCCCTTGGCCGCTATGGAAGCGATCAGGATCACCCCGGCGATGAGGAGCAGCTCGGGCCCGGCCACCAGGTCGAGCCGCGTCTTCAGACCCGAGAAGGCGAAGAACACGGGGAGCAGAAAAACCACGGCGAACGGCTCGAGCTGGCGTTTGAGCTCCCGGGTGAGGACACCCCTCGGCATGGCGACACCCAGCAGAAAGCCGCCGAAGACGGCGTGGATCCCCGCGGCATCGGTCGCCCAGGCCGCGAGCATGAGCAGGATGAGCACCGCGCCGAGCAGGCCGGCGCCGACCCGCTGCTCGGCCTCGGCCAGGCGCCCCAGCGGAGCGAGGAGCTTGCGCCCCGCGACGATCATGAGCAGCGCGTAGCCGATCCCTCCCGCGAACGCCTTCACCGCCACCGCGGGTCCGCCGCCGGAGCTCGCGAGCACGACGGCGAACACGCACCAGGCGGCGGCGTCGTTGATGGCGCCGGCTGCGAGCACGAGCGAGCCGAGCGCCGTGCCGGTCAGGCCGCGGTCGTGGATGATGCGGGCGAGCACCGGAAATGCCGTGATCGCCATCGCCGCGCCGAGAAAGAGCATCGCCTCGAACACGCGCGTCCTGCCGGAGAACAGGCCCGGTACCTCGACCAGCCAGAACGCGATCGCCGCGCCGACGACGAACGGGACCAGCATTCCCGCGAGCGACACCGCGGCCGCGCTGCGCATGCGGCTGCGGAACAGCTCCCGGTTGAACTCCACGCCCACCAGGAACATGTAAAGCCCGATGCCGAGCTGCGCGATCACGTAGAGCGTGTTGAGCGATTCCGGCGGAAACAGGAACGGCTGGGTCCCGGGCCACAGCAATCCGAGCAGGGACGGCCCCATGAGCACGCCGGCGATCATCTCGCCGACGACCTGCGGCTGGCCCCAGCGACGCACCACCCGGCCGACCGCCCGGCAGAGCGCCAGGATGAAGAACATCTGCAGGAAGAACGTGACGGAGAGTTCGGCTGAGGTCATGTGTTGGATGGCGGAGGTGCCGCGGAATTTCGTATACTAGCGGGTTTGGCTTCTCTTTCCGACCGGCATCGATGGACCAGATCCGCATCCGCGGCGCGCGCACGCACAACCTCAAGAACCTGAACGTCGATCTGCCGCGCAACCGCCTGATCGTCGTCACCGGACTCTCGGGCTCGGGGAAGTCCTCGCTCGCGTTCGACACGCTCTACGCCGAAGGACAACGCCGCTACGTGGAATCGCTTTCGGCCTACGCCCGGCAGTTCCTTCAGCTCATGGAAAAACCCGACGTCGATCTGATCGAAGGACTGTCGCCGGCGATCTCGATCGAGCAGAAGTCCGCAAGCCACAACCCGCGCTCGACGGTGGGCACGATCACCGAGATTCACGATTACCTGCGCCTCCTCTACGCGCGCGTCGGCACGCCCTACTGCCCGGAGCACAAGCTTCCGCTCCAGGCGCAGTCGGTATCGCAGATGGTCGACCACGTGCTCGCTCTGCCCGCGGATACCGGGGTCATGGTCCTCGCCCCCATCGTCTCGAGCCGAAAAGGCGAGCAGCAGGAGCTGGTCACGGAGCTGCGCGCGCAAGGATTCGCGCGCCTGCGCGTGGACGGGAAAGTGCACGAAATCGATTCCGTGCCGAAGCTCTCGAAGAATCTGAAACACTCGGTCGACGTGGTCGTCGACCGGCTGAAGGTGCGCGCGGAGGCGAAGCAGCGCCTCGCGGAATCCTTCGAGACGGCGCTCAGGCACGCAGGCGGCCGCGCGATCGTGCTCGAGATCGATTCCGGACGCGAGCACCAGTTCTCGGCGCGCTTCGCCTGCCCGGTGTGCGACTATTCCCTGCCGGAGCTCGAGCCGCGCCTGTTCTCGTTCAACAATCCCATGGGCGCCTGCCCGGGGTGCGACGGCCTGGGAACCATCAGCTTCTTCGATCCCAAGCGCGTGGTCGCGCACCCGGGACTCTCCCTCGCGGGCGGCGCGATCCGCGGCTGGGACAGGCGCAACCAGTTCTACTTCCAGATGCTCACCAGCCTCGCCGCGCACTTCGGCTTCGATGTCGAGGCGCCGTTCGAGAAGCTGCCCGAGACGGTCCGCGCTCTGGTGCTCCAGGGCAGCGAGGAAAAAATCCCGTTCTCCTATTTGAACGAGCGCGGCAAGACGGTCGTCAAGGAGCACGTTTTCGAAGGCATCCTGCCCAACCTGGAGCGGCGCTACAAGGAAACCGATTCCCTGGTGGTGCGGGAGGAGCTCGCGAAGTATCTGAACACCAAGGCCTGTCCCGCCTGCGAGGGCACGCGCCTGCGCCCGGAAGCGCGGCACGTGAAGGTCGGGGACAAGACAATATACGAAGTGAGCGCGATTCCGTTGAAGCAGGAGCTGGAGTTCTTCCGGGGGCTCAAGCTCCCGGGCGCGAGGCAGGCGATCGCGGAGAGGATCGTGAACGAGATCGTCGCGCGCCTTTCCTTCCTCAACAACGTCGGGATCGGCTATCTCTCGCTGGCCCGCTCGGCCCGCTCGCTCTCCGGCGGCGAGGCCCAGCGGATCCGGCTCGCGACCCAGATCGGCTCCAGCCTGGTTGGGGTGATGTACGTGCTCGACGAACCCTCGATAGGACTGCACCAGCGCGACAACGGGCGGCTGCTCGATACCCTCAAGCACCTGCGCGACCTCGGCAACACGGTGATCGTGGTCGAGCACGACGAGGAGGCGATCAATTCGGCCGACCATGTGCTCGACATGGGCCCGGGGGCCGGCGAGCACGGCGGCCGGGTCGTCGCCGAGGGCGCACCCGCGGAGATTCGCAGGAACCCGGCGTCTCTCACCGGCCAGTACCTCTCGGGCGCGCTGGAAATCCCGGTCCCCAAGAGCCGCCGCCGCTTCGACAAGACGCGCGTCTTCCGGCTGAGCGGGGCGCGCGGCAACAATCTGAAGAGCGTCGATCTCGCCCTGCCGGTGGGCCTGCTGGTGTGCGTGACCGGCGTGTCCGGCTCGGGCAAATCGACGCTCATCAACGACACGCTCTACTGCGCGGTGGCGCGCGAGCTCTACGGCTCGACACACGAACCCGCCGAGCACGACTCGATCAAGGGCCTGGAATTCTTCGACAAGGCGGTGAGCGTCGACCAGAGCCCGATCGGCCGCACGCCGCGCTCCAACCCCGCGACCTACACCGCGCTGTTCACCCCGATCCGCGAGCTGTTCGCGGGCGTGCCGATGGCCCGCGAGCGCGGCTACGGCCCGGGCCGCTTCTCCTTCAACGTCAAGGGCGGGCGCTGCGAGGCCTGCCAGGGAGACGGCGTGATCAAGGTCGAGATGCACTTCCTCCCCGACATCTACGTGCCGTGCGACGTCTGCCACGGCCAGCGCTACAACCGCGAAACGCTGGAGGTGCAGTTCAAGGGCAAGAACGTCCACGAGGTGCTGCAGATGACGGTCGAGGCTGCGCACGAGTTCTTCAACGCCGTGCCCGCGGTCGAGCGAAAGCTGCACACGCTGCTCGAGGTGGGCCTGGGCTACGTCCAGCTCGGGCAGCCGGCGACCACGCTCTCCGGTGGTGAGGCGCAGCGCGTGAAGCTCTCGCTCGAGCTCTCCAAGCGCGACACCGGCCGCACCCTGTACATTCTCGACGAACCCACCACCGGACTGCATTTCAAGGACATCGACCTGCTGCTCTCGGTGCTGCACCGCCTGCGCGACGCCGGCAACACGGTGGTCGTGATCGAGCACAATCTCGACGTGATCAAGACCGCCGACTGGGTGATCGACCTGGGGCCCGAGGGCGGCGACGGCGGCGGACGCATCGTCGCCCAGGGCACGCCCGAAGACCTGGCCTCGAGCGGAGCGAGCTTCACCGGCACCTATCTTCGGGGCGTTCTGGGAAAGAAAGTGAAGCGGGCGGCGTAAAGCGACGAGGCTGTACCTTAGACAACAATTGGGGGACTGCGTAGAATCGGCTGCGTCCCCAACGGGAGATTGAAATGGCCAAGACGATCCGGCTCGTACTCGCGGCGCTCGCGTGCGCCGCGCTCGCGGCACCCGCGGCCGCGCAGCAGCTCACGGGAACTCTGAAAAAGATCAAGGAGACCGGCTCGATCACCGTCGGCTACCGCGAGTCCTCAATCCCGTTCTCCTACCTCGACGACAAGCAGCGGCCCATCGGCTACGCCATGGATCTGTGCATGAAGATTGTCGACGCGGTGAAGGCAGAGCTGAAGATGCCCGGACTGAAAATACAGCTGCAGCCCGTAACCTCCTCGAACCGCATCCCGCTGATGCAGAACGGCACCATCGACCTCGAGTGCGGGTCGACCACCAACTCGGTCGAGCGCCAGAAGCAGGTGTCCTTCGGACCGACCTATTTCGTCATCAACGTCACCGCGGCGGTGAAGAAGAGCTCGGGAATCCACTCGCTTGCAGACCTCAACGGCAAGACCATCTCGACGACCTCGGGCACGACCTCGGTGCCATTGCTGAAAAAATACGAGAAAACGCAGAACGTGCAGGTAAAGGAGATCTACGGCAAGGACCACGCCGAGTCCTTCCTTCTCGTCGCCGATGACCGCGCCGCGGCCTTCGTGATGGACGATATCCTGCTCGCCGGGCAGATCGCCAATTCGCGCAACCCGTCCGACTACCGCATCATCCCCGAGTCGCTGCGCCAGGAGCCCTACAGCATGATGCTGAGGAAGGACGACCCGCAGTTCAAGGCGCTGGTCGACGGGACCATCGGCCGCGTGATGCAGTCCGGCGAGATCGGGAGGATCTACGCGAAGTGGTTTACCAGCCCGATCCCCCCCAGGGGTATCAACCTGAATTTTCCGATGACACCGGCGATCCGCGACGCCTTCGCCCACCCGAACGACAAAGGGGTGTGAGGGAATAGGCCGTTCCGAGCGGGACCGGCGGCCCCCGGTGCACCTGGGCATCTTTCTCGAGCAGATTCCCGACGGCGACGGCCCGTGGTGGCAATCGCTCGCCTCGGGGCTGGAGTGGACCCTGGTCGTTGCCGCGGCCGCCTGGATCGTGGCGTTCGCGATCGGGTCCGTCGTCGGCATCGCGCGCACCACCGACCGGGCGTGGCTGGTCCGCCTCGGCGGCGCCTACGTGGAGCTGTTCCGCAACATTCCGCTCATCGTGCAGTTCTTCGTGTGGTTCTTCGTCGTGCCCGGGGTGATCCCCGCGGTGAAGCGCTGGGTCGTTTCCGTCGATCCCCTGACCTACCAGCTCATCACCGCGGTCGCGTGCCTGGGGCTGTTCACCGCCGCGCGCCTCGCCGAACAGGTGCGCGCCGGGATCCAGTCGCTTTCGCGAGGCCAGCGCGACGCCGCGCGGGCGCTCGGACTCTCCCAGGTCCAGACTTACCGGCACGTGCTCCTGCCGATGGCGTACCGCATCATCATCCCGCCGCTCACCTCCGAGCTGATGAACCTGATCAAGAACACCGCGGTCGCCTATTCGATCGGGCTCACGGAGCTTTTCTTCCGCACGCGCGAGATGGGCGAGATGACTTTCCGCTATTTCGAGGCCTTCGCCGCGGCGACCGCGATCTACGTCGTGATCGCGTTCGCCTCGAACCGCGCCATGGCCCTGCTCGAGCGCAAGGTCGCGGTCCCCGGCTACATCGGCGCCGGCCAATGATCGCCGATCTGGATTTCGGGGTCATAGGGCGAACCTTCCCTTACCTGATGGGCGGTCTGCAGTACACCGTGCAGATCACCGTCGTCGCGGCGGCCGGCGGGACGATTTTCGGCACGCTTCTCGCGATGGCGCGGCTCGCGGCGCTCA
>DASSJA010000093.1:0-4383 GCA_035691445.1 Burkholderiales bacterium
CGCCGCTTCCTGGACCAGGCGGTGCGCCAGGCGGCGCAGCGCTACGCCGTCTACCGCCAGCTCGCCGGCATCACCGTACCGCGGGAGGACGGGGCCGCCGTCGTCCAGCCTTCGTAGGAGATGAGCCATGGACCTCTCGACTCCCTATCTCGGCTTCACCCTGCCGCACCCGCTCCTCCCCGGCGCCTCGCCGCTGGTCGACGACTTGGACGTCGTCCGCCGCCTGGAGGACGCGGGGGCGCCGGCCATCGTCATGCACTCGCTCTTCGAGGAGCAGCTCGCCCGCGAGCAGATGGCGACCGCCCGCTTCCTCGAATTGCCCGCCGAGTCCTCGCCCGAGGCGGCCTCCTACCTGCCGGCGCCGGAGAGCTTCGCCCTGGGGCCAGAGAAGTACCTGGAGCAGATCCACCGCATCAAGCGGGCCGTCGCGGTGCCGGTCATCGCGTCGCTCAACGGCACCACCGACGGCGGCTGGCTCTCCTACGCCCATCTCCTGGAGCAGGCCGGCGCCGACGCCCTGGAGCTCAACGTCTACGCGCTCGCCACCGACCTGGACGAGAGCGGCGAGATCCTCGAACGGCGGATGGTCCACATGGTCTGGGCGGTCAAGCGCGCCGTCTCGATCCCGGTGGCGGTCAAGCTGTCGCCCTTTTACACCTCGCTCGCCCATCTCGCGCGCCGCCTCGAAGAGCACGGCACCGACGGCCTCGTCCTCTTCAACCGCTTCTACCAGCCGGACATCGACGTCGAGTCGCTGGAGGTGGTGCCGACGCTCCACCTCTCCGACTCCTCGGAGCTCCTCCTCCGCCTCCGCTGGCTCGCCATCCTCTCCGGCCGCGTGCGCCCCTCGCTCGCGGCGACCGGCGGCGTGCGCACGGCGGTCGACGCGGTCAAGGCGGTGATGGCGGGGGCACACGCCGTGCAGGTCGTCTCCGAGCTCCTCCGCCGCGGCCCCGAGCGCCTCGCCTCGCTGCGCGGCGAGCTCGCGCGCTGGCTGGAAGAGCACGGCTACGGCTCCCTCGCCGAGGCGCGCGGCAGCATGAGCCTCCTCCGCTGCCCCGACCCCGCCGCCCACGAGCGCGCCAACTACATGCAGATCCTCCAGAGCTGGAAGGGGTTCGAGGAAGGGCGTTGAGCGCGCCCGGCGTGCGCGGCCGACATCTGATCCGCTGCGACGCGCAGCCAGCGTCAGCACCTCGGCGAGGTGCATCGAGCCTAATGGAGACCGTTCCTCGTGACGCCCTTCGGCCCGGCGACGAGAGTGTCCTTAGGCTTTGGCTCATTCAACTCCGCTTCAAGACCCGTTAACTTGAGCCGCCTCAGCCAAGGCAGCATGACCGCGACCACCAGCAGGCCGAGCAAAATCGGTACAAGCACCATGATCGCCGACTCCGAGATCTTGACTGTCACGAGACGCAGAATCCAGAGGATGATCAGCTGGAGCAGGAAGACGCTTGCGAGAGCGAAGCTCACGAAGCGGTTGGGCAGGAGCCGCCCCTTGCGGATCAAGGCTTGGACCTGTGCGGCGTTCATCTGAGCATCGATGTGGTTGCTGTCAGCCTTTATGCAGAGCTGAAAGCTCTTGAGTGCGCCGGGATAGTCATCGAGCTTCCATTTCACGATTCCAGCCTGAAAGAACGATTCGGGGTTTCCCGACTTGAGTCCTATTGACGTGGCGACCTCCTTGAGCGCTTCGTTGTAGAATTCGTCGTCGCCTGTATCGTCGCCGACGCGCGTCAACAGACGCGACAGTTCCAGATGCAGTTCCCAACGTTCCCGCATATCCTTGCGGTTGATGGCCCCACGGAGCTCCCTTTCCGCGTCATGCAACTGATCGCGCTCCATCAGAGCTATCGCCAACCCTTTCCACGCCTGAGAGCTGGTCGGATCGATGGCCGCTGCACGGCGGAACTCTCGTGTTGCCTCCTTTGGCTCGCCAGTCTGGATTAGGAGGCTCCCCATCTCCCTGTGCGCGTAGGCGTCATCCGGATTGATAGTCAATGCCTTTTCCAAATACTTCTTTGCTTCCTCATACCGTTCACCAGCGGTACAGAGCGCTCCCAGGTCGGCGTAAAAACCCTTGCTGGGATCATTCGCGTCAATCGATCGAAGCAGGTAGGTTTCGGCTTCCAAGATCTGATGCCGTTTGAACGCGATGACGCCAAGGCAGCCATATGCATCTGGCCGATTGCCATCAAGATCCAGCGCTGACTGGCACTGCACCACCGCATCCGCATAAGCTGATTCGTTGTCTTGGCGCACGAGTGCCCATGCCAGATTCATGAAGGCGCCAGCACGGTGCTCTTCGCGTGCATTTTCCAGGGCTTTCCTGAAGTCTGCTTCCGCTTCCTCATAGCGACCCTGAGCGAAATGCGCCCATGCGCGTTCACTGTAGATCCCGGCGTAGTTTCTGGCGCTTGGAGGCAACAGGGCAATCGCAGCGCTTGCGCGCAGGATCGCTTGCTCATAGTCTCCTTGCATTCGGAACGTAGCGATGCGCCCCTGAAGCGCCTCCTCATCGGAGGGATCTCTATCCAAGACTGCTTTGAAGATCTCAGCAGACCCATGGTAATCCTTCGTATAAAAGGCTATCCAGCCTCGCTTCTTGCTCAGGCGCGGGCTGTCGGGAAAGATCTGGCTGGCTTCCGCGGCCAGCTTCCTGGCTTCGTCTAGGCGGTGCTGCAAGCGTAGCAGCGATATCTCCTCCAGGAACAGAGTCTCGTCGTCACGCTTGACTTCCAGGAGATCGTTGAATGCCGCGATAGCTTCGTTCTCTTTTTTCTCATCGACTAGGAGCCATGCGCGCTCTGCGAGGATTCCCGGTGCCTTAGGGTAAATCTCTAGGGCCTTAGCTAACAACGCTTCGGAGGAAGCGAAGTTGTGCTGCTTGCGCAGAGCGGCGATTGTGCCCTGAAAAGCGGCTAGATTATGTGGATCTGCCGCGAATACTTCGGCAAATTCCTGCTTTGCTTCGTCATACTTCTGTTCTTCGAGCAACGTCCAACCCTTGGCCTCGAGCAATTTTGTGGTTTCCTTCTCGATTAGCATTGTTGTCTCCTTGCGGACTGAGCACAGATAGGTACACTGGGACTACCGCTACTTCAAAGGCCCAGGCTATTGGGGGGATTTGCAGTAACAATTCCAGGCTAGAATGATCTCTAGCTTAAAGCAATGCTTTCAGCCGCAGCCTACCCAAGTACGAAGACGCCTACCCGCCAAGGTGGTACGTCACAGTCGTAATGGACCGCCACAAAAGACGTAGCGCATTTCGCCGCCGGCAGTTGGCAAGGGCGCCGGGAGAGTTCCGCTCGCTGGATCGAGGCCGCCGTCCAGAAGCGCCACCCCGGTCCGCCCAAGACCCAGGCAGGCCGGCTGAGGGAGTCAGTGCTCGAAGACCACGCGCGCCGGGAGGCGCGGCACGTAGATCTCGTGATCGCCGTGGTCGACCTCGCGGCCGTCGATGGTGGCGCGGCGGATGGGGCGGTCGTCGGGGGAATGAAGGACGAGGCAGGCGGGATGGGCGGCGCCGGCCAGGTCGACGAGGATACGGTCGCCCTCGGCTCGCATGCGGAGGTCGAGCGGGCCGCTATAGGTCGCGATTGGGCCGACGTGGAAGATGCCTCCGGCGAGCCAGCTACGGGGGATGCCGGCGCCGACGACGAGGGCGCTGTCCGGCGGCTAGCTGGCACGCGCGGGCTCCAGCATCCGCGGGCGCACGGCCACGGCTCGCAATCGAGGGCTTGCGCACCTCGGTTTATTTAGAGCTGGTTTGCTTCAACAGCTCAGAGCCATGGATCGATCGACGGAGCCGACGGAGCAGGAGGGCGACGCGGGGGGCGGAGTCTCCCGGGGGCTCCACGGCCCCCGCGAGCGCCTGGCGGAGATCTGGAGCGAGCTCTTCGGCGGCGTGCGGGTGGGACCCGACGAGAGCTTCTTCGAGCTCGGCGGCCACTCGCTCCTCGCCATGCAGCTCCTGTCGCGCGTCCGCCAGACGTTCGGCGTCGAGCTGCCGCTCGCGGCGCTCTTCGCCGAGCCCACGCTCTCCGGGCTCGCCGCCCGCATCGCGCGCGCCGAGCCGGCGCCGGCGGCCGCGGCGCCTCCGGAGACCGCGCCGGACGGGCCGCGGCCGCTCTCCTTCTCACAGCGGCGGGTCTGGTTCCTCGCCCAGCTCGCGCCGGAAAGCGTCGCCTACCACACCCAGCTCACGCTCTGCTGGACCGGCCAGCTCGACCGCCGCGCCCTCCATGCGGCGCTCGCCGAGATCGTGCGGCGGCACGAGATCCTGCGCAGCTCGTTCTTCGAGGTCGACGGCGAGCCGGCGATGCGGGCCGAGCCGTTTCGCGGCGTCGACCTGCCGCTCGTCGACCTGACGGCGCTGCCGCC
>DASSJA010000094.1:0-4630 GCA_035691445.1 Burkholderiales bacterium
TCTCCCACGTTCGATTCCGCAAGCCCGTATCTTGCGCGATCCGGGAATTTCCTGAAAGCGGCTAGCTCTTCAGCCGGTACCCGGTCCTGAAGATCCACGCGACGATCGCGAGCGACACCGCGAGGAACACGCCCGTCATGCCCAGGCTCACCCCCACGCTCACGTCGGCCAGGCCGTAGAAGCTCCAGCGAAAGCCGCTCACGAGATAGACCACGGGGTTGAACAGGGAAACCGCCTGCCAGAAGGGCGGCAGCATGTCGATCGAGTAGAAGCTGCCGCCGAGAAACGTCAATGGGGTGATGATGAGAAGCGGTATGGCCTGGAGCTTCTCGAAACCGTCGGCCCAGATGCCGATGATGAAGCCGATCAGGCTGAAGGTCACCGAGGTCAGCAAGAGGAAGAGAGCCATCCAGAGGGGATGCTCGATCCGCAGCGGGACCAGGAACGCCGCCGTCGCCAGGATGATGAGGCCGAGCATTACCGACTTGGTCGCGGCCGCTCCCACGTAGCTCACCACGATCTCGAAATAGGAGACCGGCGCCGAGAGGAGCTCGTAGATCGTCCCGGTGAACTTGGGAAAGTAGATGCCGAAGGAGGCATTGGACAGGCTTTGCGTCAGCAGCGACAGCATGATGAGCCCCGGCACGATGAAGGCGCCGTAGCTGACGTTCTCGACCTGCGGTATGCGTCCGCCGATCGCCGCGCCGAAGACGACGAAGTACAAGGCCGTCGAAATCACCGGGGCGATGATGCTCTGCATCAGGGTGCGTCGCGTGCGCGACATCTCGAACTTGTAGATGGCGCGTATCGCGTATACGTTGATGGCGCTCATTTTCTGTCGCTCACCGCTTGTCCGTTACCAGATTGACGAAGATGTCCTCGAGCGAGCTCTGCGTCGTCTGGAGATCCTTGAAGCGAACTCCGCACCCGGTCAGGTCCCTGAGGAGCGAAGCGATGGCGCTGCGGTCGCCTTTTTCGTCGTAGGTGTAGACCAGATCGGCGCCCTTGAGCTCGAGCCGGTAGGCGGAGAGCGCGGGCGGGATGCCCTGCAGCGGCTGCTCAAGGTGCA
Source organism: Burkholderiales bacterium (assembly GCA_035691445.1). GTDB lineage: Bacteria > Pseudomonadota > Gammaproteobacteria > Burkholderiales > SG8-39 > VBDM01. The sequence continues at coordinate 1,070 of DASSJA010000094.1, forward strand.
GCGTCAGCTGCTTCTTCCCGAGCTTGCGCATCAGCTCGGTCTTCTCCTCGACCAGGATGATCTCGCCCTTGCTGATGACCCCGATGCGGTCGGCCATCTGCTCGGCCTCGTCTATGTAGTGCGTCGTCAGGATGATGGTAACGCCGGCGACCTGCAATGCGCGCACCAGCTTCCACATGTCCTGGCGCAGCGTCACGTCCACACCCGCGGTCGGCTCGTCGAGGAACAGGATGCGCGGCTCGTGCGACAAGGCCTTGGCGATCAGCAGGCGCCGCTTCATGCCGCCCGAGAGCGTCATTACCTTGCTGTCCTTCTTGTCCCAGAGCGAGAGGTCCTTGAGCACCTTTTCGATGTGCGCCGGATTGGCGGCCTTCCCGAAAAGGCCGCGGCTGAAGGACACGGTGTTCCAAACCGATTCGAAGGCGTCGGTCGTCAGCTCCTGCGGCACCAATCCGATGAGCGAGCGCGAGGCGCGGTAGTCGCGGACGATGTCGTGGCCGTCCACCCGTATCGTGCCTTCGCTCGGATTGACGATTCCGCAGATGATGCTTATGAGCGTGGTCTTCCCGGCACCGTTCGGGCCGAGGAGCGCGAAGATTTCTCCCTTGCGGATCTCGAGGTCCACGTTCTTCAGCGCCCTGAAGCCCGAAGCGTAGGTCTTGGAGAGGTCGGCGACCGAGATCACGGCTTGCATGGACGCGAAGTATGCGGCGCTCCGCACATTTCCGCTATCATCGGCGCAATACGAGCACTCCTCCGAAGGAAGCATGAACGCAAACGCACCGAAGTCGGGCGGCCGGGTCGACGCCGAACGCATCGCCGATCTCGCCGCGGCGAGCCGCATCCTCGCCGCGCAGGGCGTGGTCGACGGCTTCGGGCACGTCTCGATGCGCCATCCCTCCGCGCCCAGCCGGTACCTGATGGCGCGCGCGGTCGCGCCGGCGCTGGTCACGCCCGAGGACGTCATCGAGTACGACCTGGAGAGCAGTCCCTGCAACGCCAACGGACGCTCCAGCTTCCTCGAGCGCTTCATCCACGGGGAGATCTACAAGGCGCGGCCCGACATCATGTCCGTGGTGCACAGCCATTCGCCTTCGGTGATCCCGTTCGGGCTGGTCGATGTGCCGATGCGGGCGATGTTCCACAATGCGGCCTTCATCGCGGCAGGCGTGCCGGTGTTCGACATTCGCGAGAAGTTCGGTGCGACCGACCTCCTGGTCGGCAACGGTGAAAAAGGCGTTGCGCTCGCCGAAATCATGGGAAAGCAGGACATCGTGCTCATGCGCGCGCACGGCAGCGTCGCCTGCGGGCGGACGCTCGAATCGACGGTGTTTCGGGCCGTCTACACCGAGGTGAATGCCCGCATCCAGCACTGGACGGCAGCGCTGGGGAAGGGTGCGCCCATTGCGGCGCTCGACCCCGAGGAAGGCAGGCTCGCCGACGCCGTCAACCAGACTGCGGCCTTGCGCGCCTGGGATCTGTGGCGCAGCAGGGTGCGTGAGCAGGTAAACTGGTGAGGATCGCCGAGGAGAACCCATGTCACAGGCCAAACTGAAGGAAATAGGCGGGGCCGCGCCGCTGCCCGATCTCAAGCAGCAGCTCGTCGACTGCATCCGCATGCTCGAGCAGTCCGACATCATCGACTACAACGGCCATTGCAGCATCCGCCTGGACGACGGCCGCATTCTCATCAATATCGGCTCGTGCCAGAGGAGCCGGCTCACGGTGGAGGATATCTGCACCATCGATCTCGAGGCGAACCAGATCGAGGGCAAGGGGAAAGCGCCCCTGGAGCGACACCTGCATTGCGGCATCTACCGCGTGCGGCCCGACGCGCGCGCCATCGTCCACGCCCATCCGAAGTGGTCGACTTTCCTCACCATGACCGGCGAGCCCTACAAGCCGGTGTACGCGCAGGGGTCGCTGGTCCATCCGGTGCCGCTGCTCGACTCGCCGAATTCGATCAACAACCGCGCGATGGCCGACAGGCTCGCTGCGACGCTGGGCGGCAGGCCGGCGGCGCTCATGAAGTCGCACGGTGCGGTGACCGTGGGCAAGGACATCGTCGAGGCCTTCGTGCTCGCGAACTACATGGAGGAGAACGCCTACCGGCAGTACATGGCGCTGCAGATCGGCAAGCCTTACGTCTTCAGCGAGGAAGAGATCGCGCTTTGCCGCGAGAAGCTCTGGAACGCGGACCTCTTCAAACGCACCTGGGACCATTTCCGCGCGAAGCTCGGCTGAAAGGGGAGTTTTGCAGGGAGTGCAAGACGCTGTAATCGAATTTCCGTCCGTTTCCCGGATGAACCGAGGCGGCATATCTAGGTCCAACGCCGGGGCAACCGTCAGCGCACGGATATGACACGAGTTCGCGCCGCGTCATTACATCTGGGTATCAGCGCCCTCGTGGCCGTCGTTTCGGTCACGTCTATGATCCTGGTCTGGTATCCGCCGCCTCTGTTCCAGCTCCTGGGCGGATTCGAGTTGCTGCTCCTGCTGACGGGAGTCGACGTCACGCTGGGTCCCTTGCTGACCTTCGTCGTTTTCAAATCCGGCAAGAAGGGGCTCAAATTCGATCTATCGGTCATCGCATTCCTTCAGCTTTCGGCATTCATTTATGGGGCCTCGGTGGTCTTCGCCGCCCGGCCGGGCTACATCGTTTTCGTCAAGGACAGGTTCGAGGTCGTGCGTGTAGCGGACGTCGAGCCCGCGCGACTGGCGGAAGCCCGGGTCGAGAGATTCCGGAGTTTTCCCCCGGGCGGACCGCAGTTCATAGGCTCGGTATTGCCGGCCGACCCCCACGAAGCCCAGGAGCTGCTTTTCTCCTCCCTGAAGGGAGGGGCCGATGTCCCCCAACTGCCGAAGTACTACGCCGATCTCGAGGTCGTGCGCGGCGCCGTGGTCGAGAAGTCGCAGCCGCTGGCCGAGTTGAGAAAACTCAATCCACAGGCGGTCGCCTCGATCGATCGCCTGCCCGAAGCGCTGAAAAGAAAGGAATCGGAGCTCGGCTTTCTGCCCTTAAGGGTGCGACGCTCCGATGCCGCAGTGATCATCGACAAGACCACCGGGCTGCCCATGAAAATCGTCGATCTGCGCCCGTGGAAGTGAGTCGGGAACTCGAGCGACTCGCCCTGCACCGGGACGTTTCTAGATCGTCTTCTCCACCATCGTCCTCAGCTCGGCCGTGACCTCGGGCTCGATTCCGAACCACGCCTTCCACGCCGGCCGGCCCTGGTTGAGCAGCATCCCGAGGCCGTTGATGGTGCGATTGCCGCGCTTGCGCGCGGCAGCGAGGAACGGCGTCTCGAGCGGGATATAGACGATGTCGGCGGCGAGCGCGTTCTGCGGCAGCTTGTCGAGCCTGAGGTCGAGCGCGCCGTTTCCAACCATGCCCTGGCTCGTGGTGTTCACGACCATGGCCGCGCCTTCCAGGGCGTCGTGCCGGTCGGTCCATGGCAGGGGCTTGATCGGTCCGCCGAATTGCTCCGCGATTTCCCTGGCACGCGCGAGGGTACGGTTCACCAGGCGGATTTCGCGCGCGCCTTCCTGCGCGAGGCCGTA
>DASSJA010000095.1:0-3475 GCA_035691445.1 Burkholderiales bacterium
GGGCGTGCGCGGCGTCGCCGGCGGCACGCGCGCGACCCGGTTCGCCCGGGTGAAGGACTACGCGAAGCGCGCGCACGAGGAGCTCTGCCTGCTGGTGCAGGTGGAGACGCAGACCGCGCTCGACAATCTGGAAAAAATCGCCGCGGTCGAGGGCGTGGACGGCGTATTCATCGGCCCGGCGGACCTGCACGCCTCGCTCGGCTACGCGGGCGAGACCAACAACCCCAAGGTCATGCCCATCATCGACGATGCGATCCGCCGCATCCGCAAGTGCGGCAAGGCGCCGGGGATCCTCACGGGCGTCGAGGCCGACGCCCGGCACTGGATCGAGTGCGGCGGCCTCTTCGTCGCGGTCGGCGCCGACACCGGCGTGCTCGCACGCGGGACCGAAGAGCTCGCGGCAAAATTCAAGCCAGCCTGGCGATAGAGACGGCGCCGGCCCAATAGCGGCGTGCCTCGCGGCTCAAGCGCCTCGCGCTGGCGACCTCAGAGCCCTGCGCGACCGCCTCGCGGCGCACGGGCTCGCGCCCCCGGCGACTTGTGCGACGGCGAGGGTTCACGCATTGCGCGGGCGATTTCGCGCGCGCATTCGATGAAGCGCTCGACCGGCGGACTCAGGGTTCGATTCTTCGGCGTGACGATCAGCGCGGGCGGTCGCGGCATCGGCAAGTCGAGCGGCAACTCCTTGAGCGAATACAGACCGGGGTTGAACCGCAGGATCGACGCCGGCAGCACGGCGATGAAGCGGCCCCGCATCGCCAATATACTTCGCAGGTGGACCGAGAACGTCGTCACGCTGACCCGCGGCTCGGGCAATCCTTCCGCTCGAAACGCCTCGATAACGGCCTCTCCGCCCGGGGTGTCCGAGGCGGGCGATATCAACTCCGCTTCGGCGAGATCGGCGAGATCGATTCTACGGCGCTGCGCCCAGCAGCTCCGCGTCGCCGCGGCCAGGCAGATCCGGTCGTGAAACAGCACCTCGGCCTGGAGATTCTCGGCCAGATCTTCTTCGACCGCCCTGGTCGGCAGCGTGAGAACGACGTCCGCCTTCCTCTCGTGCAGCGCCGCGAACCCCGTCAGGTGTGTCGTCGTCTGAAATGCATGCAACGTGACCCTGGGATAGCGCCGGGAAAAGCGCTCGATCACGGAGGGCAGGACGCCGGCCGCGATCGACTCCGTGCACGCGACTCGCACTTCGCCAAGCTGCGGGTCCATCAGGAACTCGATGTCCTTGATCCCCGATCTCAGCTCGTCGAAAGCCGCCTGGCCGCGCCGCAGCAGGGCGGCGCCATACAAGGTGAGCTCGGCCCCGCGTGGCGAGCGGTCGAGCACCGGGACGTGGAGCGCGTCCTCGAGCGCGGCGATCGCCTGGGAGACCGCGGACTGAGACATGCCCAGGTGGGAACCCGCCTTGGCCATGCTGCCGTGCTGGACGACCGCGAACAGGACGTGCAGGTCACGCAGCCTGACACGGCGCCCGATCCGGCTGTCCCAGCTGAGGGTCTTAGCGTTCACTTATATCCCTATCCAAATATAACGCTTCTCCTTCTAACCCTCCAGTCCTATTCTTGCGACCGTCGATTGCGACGGGAGGAAGTGCCATGGGTGTGACGGGGTTTCGAGAGGGTGTCCGGGTCGCCGGCCTGTTGATCGCTTCGGTCGCGGCCGCGGCCGCCCTGGCTGCCGAGCCCTGGCCGCAGCGAGCGGTGCGGCTGATCGTTCCCATCGGCAGCGGCAGCGGACCCGACGTTGCCGCGCGCCTCTATGCCGAGCGACTCGCCGTCCACTGGGAGCGGCCGGTGATCGTCGAGAACCGGCCGGGCGCCGAGGGCCTCATCGGGGTCACCGCCTTTGCCGGAACGCGGGACGACCATGCGCTTCTGTTCTCGCCCGCGGCGCCGATCAGCGTCTTTCCCTACACGCAGGACAAGCTCGCCTACGATCCGGCCCGCGATTTCGTGCCCATTTCGTCGGCGATCGACACCTTCGGGTCGATCGCGGTACCCGCGTCGCTGAAGGTCGCATCGCTCGCGGAGCTCGTCGCGCTCGCGCGCGCGCAGCCGGGAAAGCTCAACTGGTCGAGCGGCGGCGGGGCCTTCCCGACTTTGCTCGCCGGCTTTGCGAAGAGCGCAGGCCTCGACGTGGTGCAGGTTTCCTACCGCGAGCAGAATCTCGCCATCCAGGACCTCGCCGAGGGACGCATACAGATTCTGGTAACCACGCTCACGCCGCTGCTGCCGTCCGCGAAGGCCGGCAAGATCCGCCTTCTGGCAGTCACCAACAAGGGCCGCGCCCCGGTCGCACCCGAGGTGCCGACCGCAAGCGAGGCCGGGCACGCCGAGCTCGAGTTCGAGGGACTGGTGGGCTTCTTCGGCGGGCGGGACATGCCGGCCGCCCTCAGCGACCGGATTTCAGCCGACATTCGCGCGGCCGCCGCAGACCCGGTGTTGTCCCGGCGCTTCGCCGCGGCGGGCCAGATCGCCCGGGGGAGCAGCCCCGCGGAATTCGCCCGCTCCATCGAGGAGCAGCGTGCCAAGATCGAGGCGATTGTCCGGCTTCTCGGAAGCCGCCCGTGATGTTCTACGAGCCGGACAAGGACGATCACGGCCTGCCGTTCAACCCGTACAAATCGATCGTCGTTCCGCGGCCGATCGGCTGGATCTCGACGCTCAGCCGCGACGGCATCGTGAATCTCGCTCCCTACAGCCAGTTCAACAATCTCGGCTACGATCCGCCTTACGTCATGTTCTCCGCGAACTCTTTCCCCGGCACCGGCCGCCGGAAGGACAGCGTCAAGAACGCGACGGATACCGGCGAGTTCGTGGTGAACATGGCGACCTACGAGCTGCGCGAGGCGGTCAACGTCACGTCGCAATTTCTCCCGCCCGAGATCGACGAGGCGAAGCTCGCCGGCCTCGAGATGATTCCCAGCCGGATCGTCAGGGCGCCGCGCGTCGCGGCGTCACCGGTGCACCTGGAGTGCAGATTCCACTGCTCCCTGGTCCTGCCCGGGAACGCTTTCGACCGGGTGCATCACGTCGTCGTCGGGCGCGTCGTCGGCGTCCACATCCGCGATGACGCTCTCACCGCCGAGGGGAAGCTCGACGTGGTGAAGATCCGCCCGCTCGCAAGGCTCGGGTATTTCGACTACACGACCGTCGATTCGTCGTTCACGATGCCGCCCCTCGGACCGAACCTCGGGGCGCGCGAAGCCGGACTGGAAGGGCGACCGAGCTCTTCCGTGGGGGCCGCCGCCTGAGCGAATCGCGGCCCCCGGGGCGGGCCGATCAGCCATCCCCCTCGCCGTGAAGCTTGGTAAGTCGGAGTAAGCCAACCGCCACCGGGTGTTGGCAGTAGACCTATCACACGCCGAGACAGCGGCGCCACCGGACGGAAGCGGGCCGGGCCGATGCTAGAATTCCCGCAACAAGTCTAACAACCGGCGCGGATCCACGGAATCGCGCCGGCGGAGGAA
>DASSJA010000096.1:0-7614 GCA_035691445.1 Burkholderiales bacterium
CACGTTGAAGGACGTGCTCGAGCTGCCCTGGGGCTTCGAGATCTATTCACTGCTCACGCGCTGGAACCCGCTCAATTTCCGCAGGCCCCTGCCCCTTTCCCCGACCGGCTACAAGGTGTTGATCGCAGGCATGGGCCCGGCCGGCTTCACGCTCGCCCATTACCTCATGAACGACGGCCACGCGGTCGTGGGCATAGACGGCCTGAAGATCGAGCCGCTTCCCGCGGAATTTTCGGGCGTCCAGCCCGACGGAACCCGCGCGCCTTTCGAGCCGGTCCGCGACGTGCAGACGCTGTATGAGTCGCTCGACGAACGGGTGATGGCCGGCTTCGGCGGCGTCGCCGAGTACGGCATCACGGTGCGCTGGGACAAGAATTTCCTAAAGCTGGTGCGCCTCCTGCTCGAGCGCCGCGAAGAATTCGCGATGTTCGGGGGCGTGCGCTTCGGCGGGACGGTGGCGCTCGAGGATGCTCTCGCGCTGGGCTTCGATCACGTGGCACTTTGCATGGGCGCGGGAAAGCCCACCGTGCTCGACATCCCGAACGGGCTTGCACGCGGCGTGCGCGCAGCCTCCGATTTCCTCATGGCGCTCCAGCTCACCGGCGCGGCCAAGTCGGACTCGATCGCCAACATGCAGCTGCGCCTGCCGGTGGTGGTAGTCGGGGGAGGCCTGACCGCGATCGACACCGCGACCGAGTCGCTCGCCTACTACCTCGTGCAGATCGAAAAATTCCTGGTGCGCTTCGAGGCGCTCGCGGCCGAGACCGGCGAGGACGCCGTGCGCGCGAAATGGGATGACCAGGAGCGCGAGATCGCCGAGGAGTTCCTCGCTCACGCGCGCGCCGTGCGCAGAGAGCGTTCAGCCGCGGGGCGCGAAGGCCGGGAGGCGCGCATCGTCGAGCTGCTGCAGCACTGGGGCGGGGTAACCATCGCCTACCGCCGGCGCCTGATCGACAGCCCTTCGTATACCCTCAACCACGAGGAAGTGGAAAAAGCGCTCGAGGAGGGCATCGCTTTCGCCGAAGGCCTGTCCCCGGTCGCGGTGGACGTCGACAACTACGGCGCCGTCCGCGGGATTCGCTTTACGCGGCCGAGCGGCCTGGAGTCGGCCGAGCACTGGTTGCCGGCCCACACGGTCTTCGTCGCGGCCGGAACCCAGCCGAACACCGTGCTCTCGCGCGAGCATCCGGAGGCCTTCTCGCTCGACGGAAAATACTTCCAGGCTTGCGGCGAGAACGGGGAGCCGGTCAAGCCGCAGCGGGCGAGCTCCAAACCCGAGCGCGCGGACGTGCTCCTGTCGCGCCTTGCGGACGGGCGCTTCGTCAGCTTCTTCGGCGACCTGCATCCGTCCTACTTCGGCAATGTCGTGAAGGCGCTCGCCTCGGCGCGCCAGGGTTATCCGGTCGTGTCGCGAGTCCTCGCCCAAAAGGCTCCGGATTCGCCGAGCGCCCCCGGCGCCTTCTTCGCCTCGCTCGCCGGAGAGCTCCTTGCGACGGTCCACAAGGTGGAGCGGCTCACGCCGACTATCGTCGAGGTCGTGGTTCGCGCGCCGCTCGCCGCGCGCCAATTCCGGCCCGGCCAGTTCTATCGCCTGCAGAATTTCGAGGCGCTCTCGCCCCTGATCAAGAACCATTTCGCCAGCACGCGCTTGCAGATGGAAGGAATGGCGATGACCGGCGCCTGGGTCGACCGGGACCAGGGGCTCGTCTCGATCATCGCGCTGGAGATGGGCGGATCCTCCGATCTGTGCGCGATGCTGAAAACCGGCGAGCCGGTGATCCTCATGGGGCCCACGGGCAGCCCGACCCACATCGCGTCGGGCGAAACGGTGATTCTCGCGGGCGGCGGTCTCGGAAATGCCGTGCTCTTCTCGATCGGTGCGGCGTTTCGCGCCGAGGGGTCCAGGGTGCTCTACTTCGCCGGCTACAAGAAAGTCGTCGATCGCTACAAGGTCGATGAAATCGAAGCAGCCGCCGATGTGGTGGTCTGGTGTTGCGACGAGGAGCCCGGGTTCGAGCCGGCGCGTGCGCAGGACAAGCGCTTCGTCGGCAACATCGTCCAGGCGATGGACGCCTACGCCCAGGGCACATTGGGGCAGACATCGATACGCATGGAAGATGCGGACCGGCTGATCGCGATCGGCTCGGACCGCATGATGGCGGCGGTGGCGCGGGCACGCCATGACGTGCTGAAAGACCATCTCAAGCCGCGCCACTTCGCGATCGGATCGATCAACTCCCCTATGCAGTGCATGCTCAAGGAGATCTGCGCCCAGTGCCTGCAGCCGCAGCGCGACCCGCGAACCGGAAAGCGAAGCTACGTGTTCTCGTGCTTCAATCAGGACCAGGATCTCGACGGGGTCGACTTCGGCGCGCTCTCCGAGCGGCTCAAGCAGAACTCGCTGCAGGAAAAGATCACGGCGCAGTGGATCCGGCGATGCATCCCCGGGCTGCGAAAGCAGAGGCAGCTCGTCTGACCGGAGCCGCGCCCTCGCGGGCGCGGCCGGGATTCAGTGCCAGTCTTCGCGGGGCGGGATGGGAAGCGGCATGACCGCAATGCCCTCTTCCAGGAGGTCTCGCGTCTCTTCGCCGGTCGCGACGCCCCGGATGCTCCGCGGCCGAGCCTCCTTGCGGTGAATACGGCGCGCCTCCGAGGGAAAATCCTTCCCCACGTTCTCGGTGTGAAGAAGGATGTAGTCGACGATTTCGTGCAGGGTGGGAGCCGGGGTCGCGGGCGACGCGGCTTTCTCTCGCGGGGCTCCTGGCTCGGGCCTGCCTATCTTCGCGGTGAGAAGTTTCTCGATGCTCGAATCGTTGCATACCGGGCACGAGAGCAGGCCGCGAGCCTTCTGACCCTCGAAGTCTTCAGGAGAGGCAAACCACCCCTCGAAGCGGTGGCGATCAGCACAGATGAGCTCGAATACGATCACGTTCGCAGTGTCCTCGAAAAGTCTCTATCGCGTCAAGGCAATATCTGTGCGATCGGGGATCGTTTCAAGGCCCGAGGAGACCGTCACAAGGGGCGCGCGCTCAGGCGGACAGCGATGCGTCGCGCGCGAGAGCGTCATCGGGCCGGCTACGGGTCGGCCGCTTGTCGAACGACATCGCGAATCCGAGGACGACCGAGGCCACGCTCATGATCAGCCAGAGGAGAGCCTCCGCCAGGCTGCTGCGCGCCGCGTACTCCACGCGCGCGTAATAGGCGACGGTGCGCTCGCGGCGCAACAGATCCTCCTGGTCCGGGGTAAAAGTCCTGATCTCGCCGTTCCTGCCGAGGTAGGTCCCCAGCGTGCCGAGCTGTTCGAAGCGCTGACGCGCCACCTCCCGGCCGAATGCTTCCGTTTTCTCCGGCGGCGTCCCGCTGCTCCGATGGACCAGACCCTGCTTCGGAGCGGGCCTTTGCTGATTGACGTTCAGGGTCGTCCGCAGGTCGGCGTACTTCCGATAGGCAAGAGCACCGTAGAAAACCCCCACGCACACGGCCACGAGTGTCAACAGCACCGTCTTCCGCTGCACGTCGAAAGCACAGAGCCGCCGCGTCCCCTCGAACAGGCACAGGAACGCGATCGCGCCCACGCCTGCCTCCAATCCAAAGTCGACCCAGTTTTCAATCATCGTCGGGAACGATGCCCAAGGAACTCGTGGTTCGGGAGGGTATCGTCGGAGGGTATCACCCGGGGAGCCTCTGCGCCGTCAGGACAGGGCGCCGGAGAGGGAATTGTCCCGCCTGCGCGCTAAAAAGAGTGCCCGGGGCAGGGGTCGAACCTGCATGCCGGAGTTATCCGGCGAGGGATTTTAAGTCCCTTGTGTCTACCAGTTTCACCACCCGGGCCGGGCGGGACGCACGCACCGCCGTCTTCTTGCGCGAAGCATTCTTCTTTTCCGTTAATGTCCTTGAAGGATATTGGAGGCGGGGGTCGGAATCGAACCGGCGTACACGGCTTTGCAGGCCGCTGCATGACCACTCTGCCACCCCGCCGTGCGCCTAGAGACTACGAAACAGCGACGGCCTTCGACGAAGGCCGTTCCTCGAGAATTCTGGAGCGGGAGACGAGTCTCGAACTCGCGACCTTAACCTTGGCAAGGTTACGCTCTACCAACTGAGCTACTCCCGCGAAAGTGCCGTGAAATTCTACGGGCTGGTCCCCCTGCGGTCAATACGCCGGCGGTCTCCCGGAGGGCGCGGCGCGAGAGCGAGCTTGAGGTAGTAGAACATCGAGACCAAGGTGAGGAGCGCGGCAAGATAGATCAGCCAGGTGCCGACACGCTGCGGGTTGAATACTCCGATGCGGTCGTAATACAGAAGCAGCGGCACAGCGATCATCTGCGATATCGTTTTCACCTTGCCGAGAAAATTCACCGCGACGCTTTTCGACTGGCCGATCTTCGCCATCCACTCGCGCATCGCGGAGACCGCGATCTCCCGGCCGATGATCACGACGGCGATGATCGCGCTCACGCGCTCCAGCTCCACCAGCACGATCAGCGCGGCTGCGATCATCAGCTTGTCGGCCACGGGGTCGAGAAAGGCCCCGAACGCCGACATCTGGTTCAGCCGCCTTGCGAGATAGCCGTCGAGCCAGTCGGTGACCGCCGCCGCGGCGAATATCGCGGTGGCGATCAGGTTGCGATGCCAGCTCGACAGCCATATCTCCGGAACGTAGAACACGCCGATCACCAGCGGGATCATCAGGATGCGCAGCCACGTCAGCAGGTTGGGAACGTTAAGCGGCATGAAGCTCCCGGTATATCTTCTCGGCGAGCTTGCGGCTGATGCCCTCGACCTGCGTCAGGTCTTCGACGCTCGCGCCCATCACGCCCTTCAAGCCTCCGAATCGCGTCAGCAGTTGCTTGCGGCGCTTGACGCCCACGCCGGCGATGCCCTCGAGCATCGATGTCGTGCGGCGTTTGGAGCGTCTCGCCCGGTGTCCGGCGATCGCGAAGCGGTGAGCCTCGTCGCGAATCTGCTGCATCAGGTGAAGCCCCGCGTGATCGGGTGGAAGCCGCACCGCCCGTCCCCCGATCCACAACTCCTCGAGCCCGGGCCTGCGCCCGGGCCCCTTGGCGATCCCCACGAGAGCGATGTCGGACAAGCCCACCTCCGCCAGGGCTTCCCTTGCCGCGCCGACCTGCCCTCTCCCGCCGTCAATGAAAATAGCGTCCGGCGCGATGCCCTCTCCGCCCGCGATGCGGCCGTAGCGGCGCGCCAGCGCCTGGTTCAGCGCAGCGTAGTCGTCTCCGGGCGTCAATCCCTCGATGTTGTAACGGCGGTATTCTCCCCGGCGCATGTCCATGCGATCGTACACCACGCAAGCGGCGACCGTCGCCTCGCCCATGGTGTGGCTGATGTCGAAGCACTCGATGCGCTGCGCGCTGTCAGGCAGTCCCAGCGCCTCGCGCAGGGCTGCAAGCCGCGTTCCCTGCGTGCTCTGCTCGGTGAGCCTGGCCTTGAGCGCCTGGAGCGCGTTTTCCCGCGCCATCTCGAGCCACGCGCGCCGGTCCGCCGTGGGACGCGTGACGATGCGCACCGGCCGCCTGGCGTGTTCGGTGAGGGTCGCTTCGAGCTCCGCGACATCGACCTCCTCGCCGACGACGATCAACGGAGGAACCGGGCGCTCCAGGTAGTGCTGCGCGACGAAGGCGGCGAGAACTTCCCGCGCGTCGCGCTCTTCGGCATTCTGCGGAAAGAGGCTGCGGCCTCCCAGCTGCCTGCCGCCGCGCACCATCATCAGGTTGACGCAGCCGATGCCTTCGTCCATGACGACGGCGATGACGTCGACGTCGACGTCATCGCCCGTGTCCGCGTACTGTCGCTGGCTCACTTTCGCGAGCGACTGGATCTGGTCCCGGTAGGCGGCAGCCTCCTCGTAGCGCCGCGCGTCCGACGCCCCCTGCATGCGCTCCTCGAGCCGCCTCAAGGCGGCGTCGCTGCGCCCCTCGAGATAGAGCTGCGCGCCCTTCACGTCCTCCGCGTAGGTGGACGGCGCGATCAGACCCACGCAGGGCGCGGTGCAGCGCCTGATCTGGTAGAGCAGGCAGGGCCGGGAGCGGTTCTGGAACACCGAGTCCTCGCAGGTCCGCAGCCGGAACACCCGCTGCAGCAGCTGGATGCTCTCGCGCACCGCGCCGGCGTGCGGAAACGGGCCGAAATACTGATGCGCCTTGTCCATCGCACCGCGATGAAATCCCAGACGTGGAAACTCCCCGCCGCTCACCATCAGGTAGGGATAGGACTTGTCGTCGCGGAACAGGATGTTGTAGCGGGGGCTGAGCGACTTGATGAGATTGTTCTCGAGGATCAGCGCCTCGCCTTCCGAGCGCGTCACCGTGGTCTCGACCGCGGCCACCTGCGTGAGCATCATCGCGGTGCGCGGCCCGTGCTGGGTCTTCTGGAAATAGGACGAGACGCGCTTCTTCAGGTCACCCGCCTTGCCCACGTAGAGGACCTCGCCCTGCGGACCGATCATGCGGTACACGCCGGGAAGCCCGGGCAGCCTCGCGACGAAGGCCTGGGCGTCGAACGGCTCGGCGGGCGACGCGCCCGCGCGCCCTTGGGGAGGGAGCGCCTTGCGTTGGAGAATCATCGGGCGCTGCGGAGAAAAGTCGCGATGTCACGGACCACCGCTTCGAACATCCGCACGGTGAGCCGTCGCGTCTGCGTATTATAGCGGCTGCAGTGGTAGCTATCGAAGAGGCTCGCACCGGGAAGCTCGTGCACCGCGTGATGCGCGAAGCGGTGCCGCCCGGGAGCGAGCCGGAAAGCCATGAGCACCGCCCGGTGCGCGATCGCACCGAGCGCGAGTATCGCCCGGGGCCGCGCCGCGGCGATCTCCTCCGAGAGGTAATGGTTGCAGCGGCGCACCTCGTCGGGGTGCGGCTTGTTCTGCGGCGGCAGGCACTTCACGGCGTTGGTCACGCGGCAGCCGATGAGCCGCAGGCCATCGCCCGGGTCGGCCGAACCCTCGTGGCTCGCGAAACCGTACCGGTGGAGGGTCCTGTACAGGAGGATTCCCGCGTGATCGCCCGTGAACGGCCGGCCGGTGCGATTCGCGCCGTGAAGCCCGGGCGCCAGGCCCACCACGAGCAGCGCCGGGCGCGTGGGGCCGAACGGGGCAACGGGACGGGCGTGGTATCCGGGATGCTCGCGCCCGATCCGATCGAGATATCGGGCAAGCCGCGGGCAGTCGCGGCAGGCGGGATCGTAGCCCGGCTGCGCCGTTTGCGTCGTATCCCGCGGCTTTTTGTTATAAAATGCCGCGCCTTTGCTTCGGACAACCATGGCTAAAGTACTCGCTACCGAAATCCGCGTCGGTCATCTGCTGGAGTGGGAAAAGCGGATCTGGCGCGTGCTCAAATGCTACCACGTGCACGTCGGGGGCCGCGGCGGCGCCTTCATGCAGGTCGAGATGAAGGACATCGAGAGCGGCACCAAGACCAACCAGCGCATCCGCACCGAGGACAAGGTCGAGCGCGCCTTCGTCGATCCGCGCGACATGCAGTACCTCTACAACGACGGCACCGGCTACGTTTTCATGGACAAGGAGTCCTTCGAGCAGCTCACGCTCTCCGACGACATGCTCGAAGGCCAGAGCGGCTACCTGCTGCCCAACACCGA
>DASSJA010000097.1:0-2518 GCA_035691445.1 Burkholderiales bacterium
AGATCCTCCTGGCGGCGAAGACCGTGACGCGCGCCGCCGGCGGCACCCTCTACGTCCTCGAACCCTCCAGCGAGGGGCCCCGGCTCCGGTTCGCGATCATGCGCAATGAGTCGCTGGGCATCGCGATGGGCGGTACCACCGGGAACCCGATTCCCTTCTATCCGGTGCATCTATACGGGAAGGACGGCACGCCCAACAATCAGATGGTTGCCGCCTACGCCGCGTTGACCGGAAAGACTGTGAACATCGCCGATGCGTATTCGGAGGAAGGGTTCGATTTTTCCGGAACGCGCAATTTCGACAAGAAAACCGGATATCGCTCCAAGGCGTTTCTCACCGTCCCCATGAAGAATCATCAGGGCGAGATCATCGGCGTGCTCCAGCTCATCAATTGCAAGGATCCGGCGACGAATGAAATTGGGCCTTTCGCACACTCGGATCGGCGTCTGGCGGAGTCGCTCGCGTCTCAAGCGGCCATCGCACTCACCAATCGACATCTCATCAATCAGCTGGAAGAGCTTTTCGAGTCTTTCATAGCGCTTATCAACACCGCAATAGACGAGAAGTCTCCGTACACCGGGGGACACTGCCAGCGCGTTCCCGTGCTCACCATGATGCTGGCCGAGGCTGTCAACGAGACGCAGGACGGGCCGCTTCGGGAATTCAGCATGAGCGACAAAGACCGCTACGAGCTCAAGATAGCAGGACTGCTTCACGACTGCGGAAAGGTGACGACTCCGGTCCACGTCGTAGACAAGGCGACAAAGCTCGAGACGATTTTCGACCGAATCAACCTGGTGGATACGCGCTTCGAGGTGCTGAAACGCGATGCGGAGGTCCAGGCGCTGAAGCGCAAGATCGAGATTCTGCGCAGGCCCGGTCCGGACGAGGCCGCCGCCCGCCAGCAGCTGGCTCAAATCGATGAGGCCACCCGGGAAAGTCTGCGCCAGCTCGACAGCGATCGCGAGTTCCTACGTCATTGCAACATAGGTGGAGAGGTCATGTCACCCGAGGCCCAGGAACGCGTGAACCGGATCGGGACCGGATACAAGTGGGTCGACGTTTCCGGCGGGACGGCCGATTTTCTCACGCAGGACGAGATGAAAAATCTGACCATCGCCCGCGGCACGCTCACCCGGGAGGAGCGCGAAACGATCAATCATCACATCATTGCCACGATCAAGATGCTCGAGGCCCTGCCGTGGCCTGGGCACCTGCGCAACGTGCCCGAGTATGCCGGCGGCCACCACGAGCGAATGGACGGAAAAGGCTACCCCCGCGGCCTCAAGCGCGAGCAGATGTCGGTGCAGGCGAGGGTCATGGGGATCGCCGATATTTTCGAGGCGCTTACCGCAAAGGACAGGCCGTACAAGCGGGGAAAGACGCTGTCCGAGTCGTTGAAGATCCTCGGCAACTTCAGGCTGAACGGGCATATCGATCCGGATCTGTTCGACATTTTCGTGCGCAGGAAGGTCTACCTGCGTTACGCCGAGCAGTTCCTCGATCCGGATCAGATCGACAAGGTCGACGAAAGCAAGATACCGGGATTTGCTCCGTGACAGGGCGCTTTGCGCAGTGCTCGGAGACCGCGCTACGGGATCCCGCGCGTGAGTTGCTGGATGAACTTGCCGGCCGCAAAGTCGACGAACCTCTCCTCGTATCCGATTTCCAGCAGCTCCAATCGGAACGCGCTCCTCAGCCTGACCCGGGCTAGGAACCCGACCCGACTTTTCCGGTGGTGTTCGAGCGCACCGGCAAAGGTGTCCATGAGTATCTCTTCGATACGTGTCTGGGAGACGGTTCGCTCCGGGTTATTGGCGACTACCGGCGGATACCGGACGGCAATCCGCTGCGCCACGCTCTGCACGAGTGCATGAGACCCACTGGAGGAAAACAGCGTGAATTTCATGGGCTACGGCGCGTGGTCTTGAGGGCGAAAGAATACCCCAAGGGCGCTGGAACGGGCCAACGTCGGCGCGCTGCTGGGTTGGCAAATGCGGGCTCCCGAGCGACCGCGCGCCCCGGGAGAACCAGGTGACGCCTAGCGTCATACTGTGCCGTTACGTGGGACTCGGCGGGAGCTAGGGCGGCCCGTAGTGGTATCGGGAAACGATGGAAACACCAGCTGTAACAATGTGATACGGAAATATCGCCGTGTCGGCACGCGGTTTGCTCTAAGTAGACGCAACGCCACTTTGGCGTGACAAGGAAGGAGAAGTCCATGAGAACGATTCAGAAGGGCTTTACCCTGATCGAGTTGATGATCGTCGTTGCGATCATCGGTATTCTGGCCGCGGTGGCGCTCCCCGCGTACCAGGACTACACGGTCCGGGCCAAGATGTCGGAAGTGATCCTGGCGGCGAGCGCGTGCCGTACCAGCATCACCGAGGTGTACCAGACCGGCGGCACGCCGCCCGGAGCGAACGGCTGGGGCTGCGAGAACACGACGGGTGGCGCTTCGAAGTACGTGGACAAGATCCAGACGGACGACAACGGCGTCGTTCAGGTTTCGATCTGC
>DASSJA010000098.1:0-2238 GCA_035691445.1 Burkholderiales bacterium
GCCGCCGAGAATCGCGGCGCCGCCGTCAGGAAGCGCGAGGACACGCATCGCATGGCCGAGGCCAACAAGGCCTTCGCACACTACCGCTGGTAACCCCGGCGGAGTATCCGGCCTGAAAGGCCCTCATCAAGAGGAGTATTCACTGTGGCACGCGCGACGCCCATCGAGCGGTATCGGAACATCGGAATCTCGGCGCACATCGACGCAGGGAAGACGACCACCACCGAGCGCATCCTGTTCTACACCGGGGTCTCGCACAAGATCGGCGAGGTCCATGACGGCGCGGCCGTCATGGACTACATGGAGCAGGAACAGGAGCGCGGAATCACCATCACCGCGGCGGCGACCACCTGCTTCTGGAAGGGGATGGACAACAGCTTCCCCGAGCATCGCATCAACATCATCGACACGCCGGGTCACGTCGATTTCACGATCGAGGTCGAGCGGTCCCTGCGCGTGCTGGACAGCGCGGTGGCCCTGTTCTGCGCCGTCTCGGGCGTGCAGCCGCAGTCCGAGACCGTGTGGCGCCAGATGAATCGCTATGGTGTGCCGCGCATCGCCTTCGTCAACAAGATGGACCGCGCCGGCGCCAACTACTTCCGCTGCATCGACCAGATCAGGACCCGCCTGCGGGGCAACCCCGTGCCGATCCAGGTGCCGATCGGCGCCGAGGATAACTTCGAGGGCGTGATCGACCTCGTCCGCATGAAGGCGATCTACTGGGACATGGATACCCAGGGAATGAAGTTCGAGTACCGCGACATTCCCGCGAGCCTGAAGGAGCAGGCCGAAGAGTACCGCGCCAAGATGATCGAGGCGGCTGCCGAGGGTAACGAGGAGCTGCTCAACAAGTATCTCGAGGGCGAGACGCTCACGGATGCGGAGATCCGCACGGGCTTGCGCGCGCGTTCCATCAAGAACGAGATCGTGCTCGTCATGTGCGGCACCGCGTTCAAGAACAAGGGCGTGCAGGCCCTGCTCGATGCAGTCATCGAGTTCATGCCTTCGCCGACGGAAATGCCGGACGTCAAAGGCACCACGGATGGCGAGCCCGCCACACGCAAGGCGAGTGACGACGAGCCGTTCGCCGCCCTTGCGTTCAAGATTCTCAACGATCCGTTCGTCGGCAACCTGACCTTCTTCCGTGTCTACTCCGGGACGCTCAATTCGGGCGACACCGTGTACGTCCCCACGAAGGACAAGAAGGAGCGGATCGGGCGGCTGCTGCAGATGCATGCCAGCGACCGGACCGAGATCAAGGAAGTGCGCGCCGGCGACATCGCCGCGGCCGTGGGCCTCAAGGATGTGATCACCGGTGACACGTTGTGCGATCTCGAGAAGGTCATCACGCTCGAGAAGATGGTCTTCCCGGCACCGGTGATCTCGGTGGCCGTGGAGCCGAAGACCAAGGCCGACCAGGAGAAGATGGGATTGGCGCTGCAGCGCCTGGCGAAGGAAGATCCCTCGTTCCGCATGAACACGGACCAGGAGTCGGGTCAGACCATCATCTCCGGCATGGGCGAGCTGCATCTGGAAATCATCGTCGACCGCATGAAGCGCGAGTTCAAGGTGGAGGCGAACGTCGGCAAGCCCCAGGTGGCCTATCGGGAGACGATCCGCGGGACCGTGGAGTCGGAGGGCAAGTTCGTCCGCCAGTCCGGCGGTCGCGGGCAGTATGGTCACGTGTGGTTGAAGCTCGAACCGAACGGCGGCAAGGGCTACGAGTTCGTGAACGGGGTAGTCGGCGGCAGCGTGCCACGCGAATTCATTCCCGCGGTGGACAAGGGTATCAAGGAGGCCGTCGATACCGGCGTCATTGCCGGATACCCGGTGGTGGACGTGAAGGTCACGATATTCGACGGCTCCTACCATGATGTCGACTCGAACGAGATGGCGTTCAAGATCGCCGGGTCCATGGGCTTCAAGGACGGCTTCCGGCGCGCCAAGCCCGTGCTTCTCGAGCCGATCATGAAGGTCGAGGTGGTGACTCCCGAGGAGTATTCGGGCGACATCATCGGCGATCTGAATCGGCGGCGCGGCCAGATCACGGGCATGGATGAGACGGCCGCGGGCAAGGTCGTGGCGGCCGAAGTACCGCTGTCGGAGATGTTCGGTTATGCCACCACGGTGCGCTCCATGAGCCAGGGTCGCGCCACCTTCACCATGGAATTCGAGAAATACGTGGAAGTGCCGCCCAACATTGCCGAGTCGATCATCAAGAAGTAGGAAAGCACCATG
>DASSJA010000099.1:0-2106 GCA_035691445.1 Burkholderiales bacterium
CCCCCAGGCACGGGCTGAAGACGGGGGACTGGCAGCAGGTGCGCATGAACGTGAACGACATGGTCGCCGCCATGGCGGCGAAGACGGTCGACGCGATGATCAACGTCGAGCCCTACAACGCGATCGCGGAAGCCGACGGCATCGCGACCACCATCATGAACTACTGGGACGTGGACCGCATGCCGGTGTTCATGGCGGCGACGCCCGACTTCCTGCAGAAGAGCCCGGACGCCGTGGTTTCGTACCTCAAGGCCTGGCTCGCGGTTTCCGACGACTTCAGGAACAACCGCAAGAAAGTCTCCGACACCATCTACAGCTTCTACACCTCGAAGGGCTACAAGATGTCGCCCGAGACGTTCGGCAAAGCGGTGTCGACGATCGAGGTGCATCCCGGCTTCCCGTCCGACCTGCGGGGCTACATGCAGAAGCAGGCGGAGATCCTGCTGCACGAGAAGAAGATCAAGGCGATCCCGGACTGGACCAAGGCGCTGCGCCCCGAGTTCATGCAGCGCGCCATGACGTGAACTGAGGCCTGACATTGGACCCCATGAAACCCATCGAGGTGGCTGTTATCGGTACCGGCTGGTGCGGCGGCATCCGCGCCGAAACGCTGGCGGCACATCCGCTGGTGAGCGCGCTTCACATTGTGGAGACAAACGCGCAGCGCCTCGACGAGCTTTCCAGAAAGTTGAAGACAAAAACTGCCACGGCGGACTACCGCGACCCTCTCGCGATCAAGGAGGTCGTCGCGGTGTACATCTCGGCAACGCCGGAGACCACGCACTACCCGATGGCGCGCGACGCGCTCATGGCGGGCAAGCACGTGTTCCTCGAGAAGCCGATCGCGCTCGAGCTGGACCAGGCCGATGAATTGATTGCATTGAGTCAACAGAAAAAGCTCAAGTTCACGATCGGCTACTCGCAGCGCTTCAACCCGAAGTACGCCTACGTGCGCAAGTGCATCCGCGACGGCAGCATCGGCAGGCCGGTGAGCGCGCTCGTCAGCCGCCACATCACCCGCGGCCTTGGCAAGAAGATCAGCGGCCGGGTGAGGCTCTCGCCGGCGGCGATGGAGTCGACGCACGACCTCGACTTCGTGCTCTGGTGCCTCGAGCCGGCGAAGCCGGTGCGGGTGTACTCGCAGGTGAACTACGGCGCAATGAAGGAGGCGAGCGGCGCCGACGTCCCCGATTCGCAGTGGGTCACGGTGACGATGGACTCGGGCCTGAGCTTCGTCTGCGGCGGCGGCTGGAGCCTGCCGCCGGGCTACCCGAACTTCTCCACCACGTGGATCGAGATGGTCGGCACCGAGGGCGTCATCATGGTGGACGACAGCCACCGCGACGTGGTGATCAACACCATGGCGAAGGGCATGCAGCTTCCGATGTCGACCATGCCCGGCGAGTTCGTCGAGCACACCTACGCCGGTGCAATGGCGCCGGAGACGGTGCACTTCCTCGAAGCCGTGGTCTACGACCGGCCGGTGCTCGTCACGCCCGAGCACGCGCGCATGGTGATGGAAGTCTATATGGCGGCGGATCTCTCCGCTGAAAGCAACCAGCCGGTCGACCTGCCGCTGAAATGGCCCAAAAAAATCCGAAGCGTATCGGCCTAGCGATCGTCGGGGCGGGCCGCGTCGGCCTGTTCCGCGGCGAGGTGGCGGCGCGCCACCCGATGGTGGACTTCATCGGCCTCGCCGACCTGAAGGAAGAGCGCCTGGAGCTGGTGCAGGGCAAGACCCGCGCGGACTTCGCCACCACCGATTTCCGCGAGCTGCTGAAGCGGCCCGAAATCACCGCGGCGATCATCTCGACCGACGAGCACCTGCACGTCGAGCCGATCCTGGCCGCGGCGGAACGGGGTCTGAGTCTTTTGATCGAGAAGCCTCTCGCCACGGAGCTCGCTGCTTCTTCCCAAGTTCTTTCCCGCATAAAGAGTTCTCGTGTAGATGCAGTAGTTGGCTATACGCAGCGCTTCCGGCGCAAGTGGCTTTCCGCCAAGGAGAAGGTCCGCTCGGGGGCGCTCGGCGACGTGACGCTCGTGACTTCGCGCGCCTTCATGAACCGGCTGGTGGCGCTCGACAACTACAAGCGCACCAGCGACGCG
>DASSJA010000100.1:0-5562 GCA_035691445.1 Burkholderiales bacterium
ACCTCCATCCTCGACGTGACCGACCCGACACGGCCGAGGTACCTCGCGCACATCCCCGGCCAGCCCGGCAAAGCCGAGGCGGGCGGGGCGCAGATGGTGCGCGTGTGCGACGGCGCGCAGTTGCCGAAGGCCGACAAGAGCAAGGTGTATCTGCTCCGCACCTTCGGCAATCAGGCGCACCAGCTCTGGAACGTCACCGACCCGGCCAAGCCGGAGTTCCTGACGACCGTATCGGGAGGCCTCAAGGACACGCACAAGAGCTGGTGGGAATGCGATACCGGGATCGCCTATCTCGTGTCGGGCGTCGAGGGCTGGCGCGTGCGCCGCATGACGCAGGTGTACGACCTCTCCGATCCGGAGAAGCCGGTGTTCATCCGCGATTTCGGCCTGCCGGGACAGCAGCCCGGATCGAGCGGCCCGACGCCGGCCGACCTGCACGGACCGATCTCCACCGGCCCCAAGGGCAACCGCATCTACTTCGGCTACGGCACCAACAAGGGGGGCGTGCTGCAGATCGTCGACCGCGAGAAGCTCCTGAACGGCCCCAAGGAGCCCACCGACGCGAATCTGCTCTACCCGCAGGTGGGCCGGCTCGATCTGCCGCCGACCAACGGCGCGCACTCCACGCTTCCGCTGCCCGGAATGAGAATCGCCGAGTTCGCGAAGGATGCAGAAGGCGCGGTGCGCGATTTCGTCATGATCGTGGACGAGCAGATCCAGAACGAATGCCGCGAGACGCGCCAGATGGTCTGGTTCGCGGACGTGACCGCGGAGTCGAGGCCCTTCAACGTCTCGAATTTCAACGTGCCGGAGAAGAGCGGCGGTTTCTGCTCGCGCGGCGGGCGCTTCGGCTCCCACTCGCCGAACGAGAACCAGCCGCCGATGTACGCGAAGCGCCTGGTGTTCGTCGCCTGGTTCAACGCCGGCGTGCGCGCGATCGATATCCGCGACCCCTACAACCCCAGGGAAGTCGGCTACTACATTCCGGCCAAGACCGCCAGGACCGACAAGCGCTGCGTGAAGATGCCCGACGGCAAGGAGCGCTGCAAGATCGCGATCCAGACCAACAACCTCGAGGTCGACGACCGCGGCTATGTCTACATCGTCGACCGCGCCAACACCGGGATGCATATCCTGAAGGTCACCGGCGAGGCGCGCAGGATCGCGAATTTCTAGGATGGCGAAAAGCGTTCTGGCGCGGCTGGACAAGGCGGTCGACGATTTCTGCCGCCGCACGCGCTACTTCCGGGAGGATCTCACCCGGGGCCGGGCGCGCATGTTCGCGATGCAGCACCGCCTGAACACGCGCCAGCGCAATTCCGTGCTGAAGCTCAAGGTGGCGGCCAACTGCCCCGACTGGGACACGCGCATCGGGATCATCCGCGCGTGCAGCGAGGAGGTCATCGCCGATCACCAGCACGGGCGGGGGCGGGCGCACTGGGAGATCCTGGAGGAGCTGGGTACCCGCATCGGCCTGTCGCGGAAGGAGATCCGGGCGGCGGCGCCGATCCCGAGCACGCAGCTCGCCTGGTCCGCGTGGGAAGGCCTGATGGCGAGCCGGCACTGGCTCGAGGGCATCGTCGCCAACACCTGCGCCGAGCGAACCAACGTCCCCGGCTACGGCACCGGCATCATGAGAAGGCGCGGCTGGTTCGGCCTGGAGCGGGAGAGGTGGGGAAGGCTGTTCAACCTGACCGACGGCGATCTGGAATTCTTCGAACTGCACGAGAAGGCCGATATCGAGCATTCCGACGCCGGCTGGCGCGCGGTCGAGCGCTTCGCCAGGCAGCTGCACATGGAAGATGCCGTCGTCGCCGCGTGCGAGAACAACCTCCAGGTCTGGGAGATGTATCTGAATGGGATCGGCGATGCGGGTGATCGGACCGGTTGACGCCTGCATGAAAACCCGCACCTGGTCATTCGCGGTGCTCGGCCTGCTTTGCGCGGCGGCGTTCGCCCAGGCGGCGGAAAAGCACGACATGGAGCTCGCCGGCTTCCACGACCTGCAGGGCCGAAGCGCGTACCAGCCCGTCATCCACAGGCAGGGCGGCCGCTGGATCGCGTATATCGGCCATCACGGCGGGGTCGCGCTCAATCCTCTCAGCGGCAAGGCCGAGCCGAACGGCACGTCCGTCCTCGACGTGACCGATCCGGGAAGCCCGCGCTATCTTGCGCACATCCCGGGCGAGCCGGGCAAGGACGAATCGGGCGGCGCGCAGATGGTGCGCGTGTGCGACGGCTCCGAGTTGCCCAGGGGCGACAGGAGCAAGGTCTACCTGCTGCGCAACTTCGGCGATACGGCCCACGAGATATGGGACGTCAGCGATCCCGCGAAGCCGGGCTTCGTCGTCACGGTCGTCGACAAGCTCAAGGGCACGCACAAGAGCTGGTGGGAGTGCGACACGGGCATCGCGTTTCTCGTTTCGGGCGTGGAGGGCTGGCGGGTGCGGCGCCACCCGCAGATCTACGACCTCTCGGATCCGGCGAAACCGGTCTTCATCCGAAACTTCGGGCTGCCGGGGCACGAGCCCGGCGCGACCGGTCCGGTGCCGAGCTCCCTGCACGGACCGATCTCCATGGGGGCGAAAGCCAACCGCGTCTATTTCGCCTACGGCGCGAACAGCCGGGGCGTCCTGCAGATCGTGGACCGCGAAAAGCTCCTGAACGGGCCGAAGCAACCCGCGCCCGGGAACCTGGTCTATCCGCAGGTCGCGCGCCTGGACTTCCCGCCGCAGTTCGGCGCGCACACGGCCTTCCCTCTGCTCGGCATGGAGGTCGCGGAATTCGCCAGGGACAAGGACGCGCGCGTGCGCGATTTCGTCGCCGTCACCGGCGAGACCTTCCGCAACGAGTGCCAGGAAGCCCGCAAGATGGTCATTTTCGTCGACGTCACGGACGAAACCAGGCCGGTCGGCGTGTCGAGCTGGATGGTGCCGGAGAAAAGCGGGGATTTCTGCGGCCGCGGCGGACGCTTCGGCACGCACTCATCCAGCGAGAGCTTCGCTCCGGTCTTCTATCGGCGCATCCTGTTCTTCGCGTATTTCAACGCCGGGGTGCGCGCCGTGGACATACGCGATCCGTTCCGCCCGAGGGAGATCGCGTACTACATTCCCGCGGTAACGGAAAAGACCGAAAAGCGCTGCGTCGGCTCGGGCGACGAGCGCCGCTGCAAGACGGCGATCCAGACCAACAACGTCGAGGTGGACGAGCGCGGCTATATCTACGCGGTCGACCGCGCCGGCAC
Source organism: Burkholderiales bacterium (assembly GCA_035691445.1). Lineage (GTDB taxonomy): Bacteria > Pseudomonadota > Gammaproteobacteria > Burkholderiales > SG8-39 > VBDM01. The sequence continues at coordinate 3,245 of DASSJA010000100.1, forward strand.
CGGCCTGCACATCTTGCGCCTCGTCGGCGCTGCGAAGGAGGCAATGAAATGAAATCGTATTGGATCCGCCCCGATTCCGGAAAGACCGTTATCGAGCTGCGCGACGCACCCGCGCCCGAGCCCGGCCCCGGGCAGATTCTCCTGCGCATGCACGCGGCGGGCCTGAATCGGGGCGAGCTGATCGTCGGGCACGCGGTGAAGGCAGGCGGCCCGGCGAAAGCCGCGGGCGGAGAAGGCGCGGGCGAGGTCGCGAAGCTCGGGGAGGGGGTGACGGCATTCAAGACCGGCGATCGCGTGATGGGGCGCTGCAGCGGCGCCTTCGCCGAGTACTCGCTCATCGACGCGCGCGAGGCTCTGGCGATGCCGAAAAATCTGTCCTGGGAGGAAGCGGCGTGCATCCCGCTGACGTTCATGGTGGTGCACGACATGCTCATCGCGCAAGGGCGGCTCAAGGCCGGCGAGTGGCTGCTCGTCACCGGCATCTCCGCCGGAGTCGGAGTGGCTGCGCTGCAAACCGGCAAGGCGCTGGGTGCCAGGGTCATCGGGACCTCGGGGTCGGACGAGAAGCTCGCCAGGCTGAAAGGCATGGGACTGGACGTCGGCATCCGCACGCGCTCGGGTGATTTCGCCGACGCCGTGATGAAGGCCACGGGGGGCAAGGGCGCGAACCTGGTCGTCAACAACGTCGGCGGCTCGGTGTTCGCCGAGACGATACGCGCGCTCGCCTACGAAGGCAGGCACGCGACCGTGGGTTACGTGGACGGCGTGCTCGAGAGCGAAATCGACATCGAAGCGCTGCACACCAAGCGCCTGACGCTGTTCGGAGTTTCAAACCGCCTGCGCACGGCCGAGCAGCGCGCGGTAACCGTGCGCGGTTTCGCCGCCGACATCCTGCCGTTCATCGCCGCCGGGAAGATCAAGCCGCTGGTCGACCGGGTGTTTCCGTTCGCCGAGCTGCCCGCGGCGAAGGCCTACATGGAATCGAACGCCCAGGTCGGCAAGATCGCGGTGCGCATCGCCGGCTGAGGCCGCGCGGGCCTACTGCTCCTTCGGTATCCCGGCGTCCCTGATCACCTTGCCCCAGGTGTCGTACTCGCTGCGGATGTGACGGGCGAGCTCCTCGGGCGTCGAGGGCGTGGGCTCCTCGCCCTGCTTGAGAATCGCCGCGTGGACTCCGGGGTCGTTCAGCGTCTTCACGATCTCGCGGTTGAGGCGCGCGACGATATCCCTGGGCGTCTTTGCCGGCGCCACGAACGCGTACCAGTTCGTGGCCTGGTAGCCGGGGTAGCCCTGCTCGGCGATGGTGGGCACGTCGGGGAGAGCGGCCGAGCGCTTCGGGCTCGTCGCCCCGAGCGCGCGCAGCTTTCCGGTCTGGACCTGCGGGGTCGCGGTGGTCGCGGAGGCGAACACCGCGGGGATCTGCCCGCCGAGCAGGTCGCTCATCGCCGGGCCGCCGCCCTTGTAGGGCACGTGGATCAGGTTGGCTTTCGCGGTCAGGCGGAACAGCTCGCCGGCGAGGTGCCCGGCGCTGCCCACGCCCGAGGTCCCGTAGGCGATGCCGCCCGGGCGGCTGTTCGCGAGCTTCACGAATTCGGCGAGCGTCTTCGCCGGCACCGACGGATTCACGACGAGCACGTTCCCGGACTCGGTCGCCATCGACAGCGGCGCGAAGTCCGCGAGCGGGTTGTAGGGCAATTTCGAATTGAGGTGCGGAGCGACCGCGAGCGCGGCGATGGTCGCGAGCAGGAAGGTGTAGCCGTCCGGCTCGGCCTTGGCGACGATGCCCGCGGCGATCGTGCCGCCGGCGCCGGCGCGGTTCTCGATCACCACGATCTGACCCAGGTACTCGCCCAGTTTCTTCTGCATGACGCGGGCGACGGTGTCGGTCCCTCCGCCGGGGGCGAAGCCCACGATGAGCGTGACCGGCCGGGCCGGGTAGCTCTGCGCGGTTGCGTTCGCGGCCATGACCAGGGCCGCGCCAAGCGAAACGATCAGTTTCATCCTCGTTCTCCTCTGTTGACGCACGGACGCCGCTTCTCGGGCGCCTACTTTCCCTGGAACACGGGCTTTCTCTTCTCCATGAAAGCGCGCCGTCCTTCGACATAGTCCTGGCTCTCGAAGCACTGTTTCACGAGCGCCGCGCAGGTCTCTGCGTCGAACGCGGCACTCGATTTCAGCAGCTCGCGCACGATGCGCTTGCTCGCGCGGATCGTGAGCGGCGCATTGTCGGAGATCATCGCGCAGTACTCGAGCACGACCGATTCGAGTCCGGCGACCGGCGCCACGCGGTGCACCAGACCCATCGTCTTCGCCTCCTC
>DASSJA010000101.1:0-2053 GCA_035691445.1 Burkholderiales bacterium
GGACATGGCGGAGCGGTAAATTAAAAAATCCGTTCGGCCACGCTTACCTGCATTCGTAGGCAGCGAGTGAGCAATAGGAGTGAATGATGGTCGCCCTGACCTTTCCCGACGGCGCGCGTCGGGACTATCCCAACGGCATCACCGGTCTCGACGTCGCCAAGGGCATCTCGCCGTCGCTCGCCAAGCGCACGGTCGCGATGGCGCTCGACGGCGAGGTGGCCGACCTGTCGGACCCGATCACCCGGGATGGGAAGATCGAGTTTCTCACCCGCGAGGATCCGCGTGCGCTGGAGCTGATCCGGCACGACGCCGCCCACGTGCTTGCCGAGGCCGTGCAGACGCTGTGGCCCGGCACCCAGGTCACCATCGGCCCGGTGATCGAGAACGGCTTCTACTACGACTTCTTCCGCAACGAGCCGTTCACGCCCGAGGACTTTCCGGCGATCGAGAAGAAGATGCGCGAGATCATCGCGCGCGACAAACCCTTCACCAAGGAGGTGTGGTCGCGCGACCAGGCAAAGGATGTGTTTCGCGACAAGGGCGAGCTGTTCAAGGTCGAACTGGTCGACGCCATCCCGGAAGGTGAGCAGATCAAGATCTACAAGCAGGGCGACTGGTTCGATCTCTGCCGCGGCCCGCACATGACCTCGACCGGCAAGGTCGGCAATGCCTTCCGGCTGATGAAGGTGGCCGGCGCCTATTGGCGCGGCGACGCGAAAAATCCCATGCTCACCCGCATCTACGGCACCGCTTTTGCCAAGCAGGATGAGCTCGACGCCTACCTCAAGCAGCTCGAGGAGGCGGAGAAGCGCGACCACCGCCGGCTCGGGCGCGAGATGGACCTCTTCCATTTCCAGGAGGAGGCGCCCGGCTCCGTGTTCTGGCACCCGAAGGGGTGGACGCTGTTCCAACAGCTCGAGGGCTATATCCGCCGCCGCCAGCAGGACTTCGGCTTCATCGAGGTGAACTCGCCGCAGCTCATGGACAAGGAGCTGTGGGCCACGACCGGGCACCTGCAGACCTACGGCGACATGATGTTTCTCACCCAGAAACGCGAGGACGACGAGCGCGTCTACGCCATCAAGCCGATGAACTGCCCCGGCCACGTGCAGATCTTCAAGAACGGACTCAAGTCGTATCGCGACCTGCCGATGAAGCTCGCCGAGTTCGGCAAGGTGCATCGGTTCGAGCCGTCGGGCGCGCTGCACGGGCTGCTGCGCGTGCGTGCTTTCACGCAGGACGACGCGCACATCTTCATCACCGAAAGCCAGATCGCCGAGGAGGCGCTCAAGGTCAACGACCAGATCCTCTCCATCTACAGCGACTTCGGGTTCGATGACGTGCGCATCAAGTTCTCCGACCGGCCCGAGAAGCGGATCGGCGACGATGCCGTGTGGGACAAGGCCGAGGCCGCGCTGATGGCGGCGCTGGAGGCTTCGAAACGGCCCTGGACCCTGAACAAGGGCGAAGGCGCGTTCTACGGCCCGAAGCTCGAATACGTGCTGCGCGACGCGATCGGCCGGGACTGGCAGTGCGGCACCGTGCAGGTCGACCTCAACCTGCCGGGCCGGCTCGGCGCCTTCTACATCGACGAGCATTCCAACAAGGTCACGCCGGTGATGCTGCATCGTGCGATGTTCGGCTCGATGGAACGCTTCACCGGGATTCTCATCGAGCACTATGCGGGACACTTTCCGCTCTGGCTCGCGCCGGTGCAGGCGGTCGTGGCGACGATCACCTCCGATGCCGACGATTACGCGCGCGAGGTGGTCGCCGCCGCGCGCCGGCTAGGCCTGCGGGTCGACACGGACCTGCGCAACGAGAAGATCAACTACAAGGTCCGCGAGCACTCGCTGGCGAAAGTCCCGGCGCTGCTCGTGGTCGGCAAGAAGGAGGCGGCCGACCGCACCGTCTCCATCCGCCGCCTGGGCAGCGAGAAGCAGCAGACGATGCTGCTCGACGCAGCGCTCGCCGCTTTGGCGCACGAAGCGGTGCCGCCCGATGTGCAGCGCATGAAGCAGGCAGCGTGAGCGCAGCTGGTGCGCACGCTAGA
>DASSJA010000102.1:0-6415 GCA_035691445.1 Burkholderiales bacterium
AGACAACAGCCTCAATGCGAGCGGCGAGCCCGATTGCACGGGCGGAGGAGGAACGGGTGCCATCGCGGGAGGAGGTGCTCTCTTCACCTGCAACGACGGTTCCTTCGGCAACGCCTACAGCGCGGCCGGCGTCTATTCGGCAGGGCCTCTGTACGGGATCGTGGCGTACGAGTTGCACCAAAATACCAACCGCGCCGGCGATAGCGCGACAAGCGTCGCCGTCGGTGACGAGCGGGCAATGAAGGTGGGCGTCCAGTACAAGGTTGGGTCCAATACGACGATCAATGCGATCCTGGAGAGAATGACCCGTAATGCTCCCGACGCGAGCTTCAACGAGCGGCAACGCAACGGCTCGTGGCTGGCGTTGACTCAAAAAATCACCGGCCAGGACGATTTCAACATCGGATGGGCGCACGCAGGAAAAACCCCGGGGCAGCCGGGCGGGGGCGACTCCGGGGTGACCACCAACCCCGGGTCCGTCGACAACGCGTCCAACATGTACAGCATCGGCTACAAGCATCATTTCGACAAGCAGAGCAACTGGTATGCGGTGTATGCTCGCCAGGCCAATCACGCAGGAGGACACTTCGACCTGGGTGCGAGCGGCCACGGCATCACCACCGATTGCAAGGACGGCGGTGCTCCGGGTCAATGCTTCACTGGGGAGACGCTGCAGGCGGTATCGGTGGGCTGGATGTACAGCTTCTGAGCCGAGTACCTCCTCTTTTCATCTGTGGTAGTTTAGGCGGGCGTCGAAAGGCGCCCGCCTTTTCATTTTCGAGGCGAACCGAATTGAAGCGCTTCAGTCTGATCTTCATGTCGCTGTTCGGCCTTCTCCTTGCGGCGCAGTCCGCGAGCGCGGCGTTCATCGTCCGGGTAGGGGACACGGTGTACGTCGACGGCAAGCAATACAGCTGGGAGGAGTGGAAGAAGATCCGTGACGACCCGGAGCTCGTGAAGCAGTCGTTGCAATCTCCGAGCCCCCCGGCGCAGCAATCTCCGGGTCCGCCGGCCCCGCAATCTGCGGCGGCTGCTCCCGCCAGGCCGCGCGCTGCTTCGTGCGCCACCGCCATCTACTACGACGAGTTCCCGAGCGAGGACGAGCGCTTCGAATGCAGCGCGGGCCTGGGTCCGCTCACGCGCGAGCAGATCATGCAAAATGGCTGGAAGGTGGATTTCGTCGAGAAGATTCCTCCGCCCCAGGGGCAGCCGGCTCAGTCGCCGCGCGGCCTGCCTTTGTATTTGTACAAGCTGGTGATCTCGCGGTGAGGCGGTTCCCGTGGAGCCGACGAGGAATATCCGGGTGGCGGGCGCCTTTGCCGCGTGCCTGATCGCCTGCGGCTGCGCTTCGTACGGGGGGTATACGCCGGGCGTATCGACGATGTCGGAGGTGCGCTTGAAATCGGGACGGCCGACCGACGTGCGCTTTTCTCCGGGCGGGGAGGTCTGGGAATACGCGACCGGTCCCGAGGGCGTCGATACCTACGTCATCGCCTTCGACCGCAACGGCGTGGTACGGAAGGCCGAGCAGGTTTTGACCCTGGAAAACATTCACCGGTTGATTCCCGGAAAAACGACCCGGGAGGAAACGCGCGACCTGCTCGGGCGCCCCGGCGACGTGCTCAGGATGAATGGAAAGGAAATCTGGGAATGGCGTTTCAAGCCGTTCGGATTCATCCCGGAGATCCTCGCCGTGTCCTTCGGGCAGGACGGCCTGGTGACCGACGTCGCGCGGGTTCCGGAGTCCACCGGCGGGAGCCGTAGAGGAGGAAGGTGATGCGCGCAGGCATGATCGTGATCGTTCTGCTGCTGGCAGGCTGCGCTTCGCCATCGGATCGAGGGGCAACGCCGCATCGCCCGGCTTCGAGAGGGATCGACACGCTGTGCATGGACGATTGCCTCGGCGCCGGCGGAAACAAGGATTTCTGCGAGGACCGCTGCACGTACTGAGCGCTCAGCGCACGCGGTAGATCAGCACTCTCGCCGGGTCCGCGCCTATCTTCGGCGCGGCGACGTACAGGCTCGCTTCTTCCGGGACGAACAGCCCGGTGCGAGCGCCGGCCGCCGTCCGCACGCTGCCCGCCGCGGAGTAGCGGTCCGGGTTTTCCTGGCGCAGCACGTCGATCCTGCCTCCGCCGCAGACGATGTAGAGGCGCTTGCGCGCCGGATCGAAGTACAGGTCGTCCGTGTCCGCCCCGATCGGCCGCCGGGCGACGACCTTGCCCGAGTCCATGTCGTAGACGAGCAGGACCGCGGGCTCGCGCGCGCCTACGAAGATCCGCCGGCCCGACTCGTCCAGGGCCATGGGGAAGTTCGCCCTCGCGGGAACCGCCCACGTCGCGACCACGGCGCGCTTCACGCGGTCGACGACTGCGACCTGCCTAGCGGTGGGCACGTTGACGAAGATCCTCGCACCGTTGCGCTCGAGCTGAAACGATTCGGGATGGCCCGCGAGGCGGATCTCGCCCGCGGACTCTCCGGTCGCCGGATCGAGCAGGCGCAGCGCGCCGCTGCCGTAGCCGACGTAGACCCTGCCCGCGGGCGCGTCGTAGCGGACGTTGTCCGCGTCGTCGAGGCCCTCGATGCGGCGGATCGCCTTGAGGGTCTTCGCATCGAGGATATCGACGCGGTTGGCGCCGCCGTTCGCCACGACCAGGCGGTCGAGCGCGGGCACGTAGAGCACGCCCTGCGGCTCGCCGAATCCCGGAAGGCTCGCCGTGCGGGCGTTCGCCCTGAGGTCGAGCACCTCGAGGGTGTTGTTGACGAGGGCGGTGATGAAGAGCCGGTGGTGCCCGACGTCGACGCCGAAGTGGTCGATGCGTGCCTTTACCGCCGGCAGCGCGATGCTCCCCGCGGGCTCGAGCGGCGCGTCCTGGGCGCGCAGCGACGCGGGAGCGAGGAGGCACAGGGACAGGCACCAGGCGATGTTGCGCGTGCTGATCATGTCAGGGCTCCTTTTTCAGCGGAAAGCTCCAAGTCAGGCCCAGCCGGAATTCGCGGATGAGCTCGTCTCCGGCGTGCGCCACCCGCACGCCCACGTCGAACGAAAGATCGTCCCGCATGCTCCAGATCGCGCCGACGAGCCCGGAGCTCGTGCGCGCGCTTCCGGAAGCCTGCTCGCCGAAGACCTCGGCGACCGGGCGCAGCTTCCAGCGGTACGGGCCCTCGAGGATCGCTCCGAGGAACAGATCGGGTTCGTGCTCGCGCGTATAGGAGAGCGCCGAGTTCAGATGCACCGTGGCCGCCTCCCAGCGCTGCGACACGATCCCGGCGACGGAGGCGCCCGTGCCGCCCTGTCCGTGCACCTCGGGAAGCAGGATGCCGTACTCGGTGGCGACGCTCAAGCCCGGCTCGCCCTGCAGCACGCCGCGGCGCAGCATCTGCTTGATGAAGACGCCGCCGTCGGTCAGAGCCGTCCGCGGCTCGCCCTCGGCCCGGTCGAGCGCGACCTCGCGCTGTCCCTGGACCACCAGCTCGCGGTCGCGGGAGAAGCCGAGGTTGCCGACCACGGCCGGAGCGACCGTGAACCTCTTCGAATCCTCTCTCAGCCGTCCGAGCGGCCCGAGCTCCAGCTCGAACTCGTCCGGGCCGGCTACGGCGGCGTCGGTCGAATCGAAGGGCCGGTAGGCGGACGCGCGGCCGGCGAGCGCCGACAGCAGCAACGCGCAGGCGGTGCGCCGGAGCCGCGGCATCTCAGAGGCGCTTCAGCCGATAGAGCAGCTCGAGCGCCTCGCGCGGCGAAAGCTCGTCGGGAACGACGGCGGCCAGCGCGTCGCGGAGCGGATCGGGTTCGGGGGCTTCCGCGGGCGCGTCCTTGCCTGCGACGAACAGGTCGGTCTGCCCGCCGCGCGTCAGGCTCGCGTCCTCGAGCATCTGCAGATACCGGCGCGCGTTGCGGATGACGTTCTTCGGCACGCCGGCGAGCTGGGCGACCTGCAGCCCGTAGCTCTGCGACGCGGGGCCTTCCTCGACCGCGTGCAGGAACACGATCGTGTCCTTGTGCTCTACCGCGTCCAGATGGACGTTGGCGGCGTGCCTGTACTCGAGCGCGAGCCGCGTCATCTCGAAGTAGTGCGTGGCGAAGAGCGTCAGCGCCTTGTTCTTCTCCAGCAGCTGCCGCGCGATCGCCCAGGCGAGCGCGAGGCCGTCGAATGTCGAGGTGCCGCGGCCGACCTCGTCCATGAGCACCAGGCTTTTCCCGGTCGCGTTGTGCAGGATGTTCGCCGATTCGGTCATCTCGACCATGAAAGTCGAGCGCCCGCCGGCGAGGTCGTCCGCCGCGCCGATGCGCGTGAAGATCTGGTCGATCGGGCCGATGCGCGCCGACTTGGCGGGCACGTACGAGCCCGCGTGCGCCATGAGGACGATCAGGGCGACCTGCCGCATGTAGGTCGACTTGCCACCCATGTTGGGGCCGGTGACGAGGAGCAGCTGGCGCGAGGGCGACAGGCGAACGCCGTTGGCGATGAAGGGCTCGACCTGCGATTCCACAACGGGGTGGCGGCCGGCATCGATCTCGACCACGATGTCCCGCGTGAACTCCGGGCGGCAGTAGCCGCGGGCCGCGGCGAGCGCCGCGAAGCAGGCGAGCACGTCGAGCTGCGCGAGCGAGCGCGCGACACGCTGCAGCTGCGGCACGTGCGCCGCCAGCTGCGACAGCAGCTCCTCGTAGAGCGTCTTCTCCAGCGCGAGCGCGCGGTCGCGCGCGGAGAGCGCCTTGTCCTCGAAGGCCTTCAGCTCGGGGGTGATGTAACGCTCGGCGTTCTTGAGCGTCTGGCGCCGGCGGTAGTCGGCGGGCGTCTTCTGCGCGTGCGCGTTGGTGATCTCGATGTAGAACCCGTGCACGTTGTTGTAGGCGACGCGCAGGTTGGGGATGCCGGTGCGGGCGCGCTCGCGGCTCTCGAGCTCCGCGAGGAAAGTCCCCGAGTCGGTCTGCAGCGCGCGCAGCTCGTCCAGCTCCCTGCTGTAGCCGTCCGCGATCACGCCGCCGTCGCGGACCATTGCGGCGGGTTCTTCCATCACCGCGCGGCGGAGGAGGGCAAGGCAGTCCTGCGGCACCTCCAGATCGTCCAGCATCCTGGCGAGGAGCGCGGCGGCCTTCGGCGCCGCCGGCGCGAGCTCGGGAAGGAGGGCGAGGCTGTCGCGCAGGGACGAGAGGTCGCTCGGGCGGGCATTCCTGAGCGCCACGCGGCCGGTGATGCGCTCGACGTCGGCGAACCGGCGCAGCAGCTTGTGGACCGCCGAAGACGCGCTGGCGAGCGCGGCCACCGCATCGTGGCGCTCCGCGAGCGCGATCTGATCGCGGAGCGGATGGTGCAGCCAATGTCTGAGCAGGCGGCTCCCCATTCCCGTCGCGCATTCGTCCATCACCGACAAGAGCGTCGGCGCGGGCTCGCCGCGCAGCGTCTCGGTCAGCTCCAGGTTGCGCCGTGTGGCGGCGTCCATGCGCAGGTACTCGCTCGCGCGCTCGGGCACGACCGCGCTCACGTGTGCGAGAGCCTGCCCCTGCGTCTTCCTCGCGTACTCGAGCAGGGCGCCCGCGGCTCCGATCGCCGGCTCCAGATCGCCGCAGCCGTAGCCGTCGAGGCTCGCGGCGCCTAGCTGCTTGAGAAGGGTTTTTCGGCCCGCGTCGAAATCGAAATGCCACTCGGGCAGCCGGGTCACCGCGAAGCCGCCCAGCGCCGTGTCGTCGGCCGCGAGGATCTCCGCCGGGCCGATGCGCCGCAGCTCGCTGTCGAGCAGCTGCGGCGCGAACTCGGTGACGCGCAGATCGCCGCTCGCGAGGTTGAGCCAGGCGAGGCCGACCGGCCCTTTCGTGCGGGCGAGGGCGAGCAGGATGTTGTCGGCCTTTTCCTCGAGCAGCTCGGAGTCGGTGAGCGTTCCCGGCGTGACGATGCGTGTGACCTGGCGGTCGACGGGCCCTTTCGAGGTAGCGGGGTCGCCGACCTGCTCGCAGATCGCCACCGACTCGCCGATCTTCACCAGCTTCGCGAGATACTGGTCGACCGCGTGATACGGCACGCCCGCCATCTTGATCGGGGCGCCCGCGGAAGCGCCGCGCGTCGTGAGGGTGAGATCGAGCAGCCGCGAGGCGCGCTCGGCGTCGTCGTAGAACATCTCGTAGAAGTCGCCCATGCGGTAGAAGAGCAGGACGTCAGGGTACTGCGCCTTCAGGCGCAGGTACTGCTGCATCATGGCCGAGGTGCCGGGAGCGTCGGGCGAGGGATTGCGATTTCCCGTATCACCGCCGGAGGTTGCTGGATTTCGCTGCGCCATCTCGATCATCAGTCTCTGTGGCGCAGACATGTTGCAGTAGACGTCCGAACGTTGCAAGCGAACTCGGGCAAAATAATGGCCATGGCAGAGGCGAGGAAGGCGAAGAACGCGCGAAGAGCGCTTGACAGGCTCACGGTGT
>DASSJA010000103.1:0-10554 GCA_035691445.1 Burkholderiales bacterium
CGATGTTCTCCGCCACCCTCACATCAAGCCGGACTCCTCGTCCCTGAAAGCGCGATGCGACGAAATAGCTGGTGATCGATTGCGCGCCCGCGTCGCTGGTGGCGGTGCCGACGACCGTGGCGCCGCGGCCGCCGAGCATCAGCGCGATCGCCTTCCCGATCCCGCGGGACGCGCCGGTGACCAAAGCAATCTGACCCTGGAGCTCCATCACGCGCCCTTGGATATTTGCGCGCCCTGCTCGACTCCTGCGCGGTCGGCGAGCGCGATGCCCTGAAGGCCTTCGGCGATGCGCCTGGCGAGGGGCGCAAGCACTTTCCCCGGTCCGCACTCGAAGACGTGCGTGACGCCCTGCGCGGCCATCTCCCTCACGCATTCCACCCAGCGCACCGGATGATCGGCTTGAGTCACGAGCGCCCGGCGGATGTCATCGGGATCGGAGTGGCAGCTCGCGTCGACGTTGTGGATCACGGGGACGCGCGGCGAATTGACCTTCACCCTGGACAGCGCTTCGCGGAGCTGTGCGGCTGCGGGAGCCATCAGGGAGGAGTGGAACGGCGCGCTCACCGGGAGCGCGATCGCGCGCTTGGCGCCACGGGCCTTCGCGGACTCGATGGCGCGCTGCACCGCGGCCGCGTGCCCCGCGATGACCACCTGCGCCGGGGCATTGAAGTTCACGGCCTCGCAGACTTCCCCGGCAGCGGCCTCCGCGCAGACCGCGCGCACCTCGTCGTCCGCCAGCCCCAGGATCGCCGCCATCGCACCTTTTCCGAGCGGAACCGCTTCCTGCATCGCCCGGCCCCGCAGGCGCACCAGCGGGAGGCAATCGGAGAACGAGATCGCCTCGGCGGCAACGAGCGCGGTGTATTCGCCGAGGCTATGACCGGCAAGCACCGCCGGCGCGGCCCCGCCCAGCTCGCGCCACGCCCGCCACGCGCAGATGCCCGCGGTGACCATGATGGGCTGAGTGTTGACGGTGCGGTTGAGCTCCTCGGCGGGGCCTTCCCCCACGAGGCCTCCGACATCCTGCTGGAGGATGTCGGAGGCCTCGGCGAGCGTTTCGCGGATCGCGGGCAACTCGCCGTATCCGGCGAGCATCCCGACCGACTGCGATCCCTGGCCGGGAAAAACCATTGCGAACTTCATCTACATCTCCACCAGCGCGGCGCCCCAGGTGAAGCCGCCGCCCACGCCCTCGAGCATGACCTTGTGCCCGGGCCGGATACGGCCGTCCCGGATCGCAAGATCCAGGGCGAGCGGCACGGAGGCGGCGGAAGTGTTGGCGTGGCGGTCCACGCTGACGATCAGCTTGGAGCGGTCTATGCCCAGCCTTTTTCCCGTCGCTTCGAGTATGCGGATATTGGCCTGGTGCGGAATGAGCCAGTCGATGTCGGCCACCGTCAGGCCGCACAGGGCGAGCGTCTCGCGCGCCGCCTCGTCGAGAACCTTGACCGCAAACTTGAACACCGCCTGCCCATCCATCTGCAGGAAGGGCGAACCGACGATCTTGCCGCCACAGACGCTTCCCGGCACCGAGAGGATGCCCGCGTAAGAACCATCCGCGTGCAGCACGCTTGCCCGGACCCCGGGCCTGTCGCCAGCCTTGAGCACAACCGCGCCGGCGCCGTCCCCGAAAAGGACTGCCGTGCCCCGGTCGTTCCAGTCGATGATGCGCGAGTACACCTCGCTGCCGACAACCAGGGCGCATCGATGCTGGCCCGAGCGTATCAGCTTGTCCGCGATCGTCAACGCGTAGACGAAACCGCTGCACACCGCCTGGATATCGAAAGCGGCACAGCCGTTGATTCCGAGCTTGGTCTGCATGATGCAGGCCGTGCTCGGAAAGATATAGTCGGGGGTCGACGTGGCGACGATGATGAGATCGATTTCCGCCGGCGCGACGCGCGCCGCGGCGAGGGCGGCCCGACTTGCTTCCGCGCCTAGGTCGCTCGCGGTTTGCGAGGGTTCCGCCACATGCCGCTGGCGGATTCCCGTGCGTGTCCGGATCCATTCGTCCGAGGTATCCATGCGTCGGGCGAGATCGTCGTTGGTGACGATCTTCGCGGGCAGGTAGCTCCCGGTGCCGGCGATCCGAGACCAGATCACGGGCTTGCCGCCTCTGCCGCTTCCGCCGATCCAAAACGCAGCATCAGGCGATGCAGCACCTCGTTTCTGACCTCCTCGGTGGCCCGCTCGATCGCGCGCTCGAAACCAAATACGTCGGCCGAACCGTGGCTCTTCACGACTATGCCTCTCAACCCGAGGAGTGTCGCCCCGTTGAAACGGCGCGGGTCCAGCCGCCTGCGGAACGCGTACAGCGCAGGCATGACGATGACGCCGGCCAATTTGGCGAGCGGGCTGCGCATGAACTCCTGGCGAATGAAGCTGCGCACCATCTGCACGATCCCCTCGGACGCCTTCAGCATGACGTTGCCGACGAAGCCGTCGCACACGACCACGTCCGCCTCGCCTTTATAGATGCCGTCGCCCTCGATGTTACCGACGAAATTGAGCCCGCTCTCGCGCAACAGTTCGGCGGCCTTCTTCACCACCTCGTTCCCTTTGATGTCCTCCTCGCCGATATTCAGCAGCCCGACGCTCGGACGATCCTTGTGCTCCACCGCGGAGACCAGCGTCGCTCCCATGATGGCGAACTGCAGCAGATGCTCGGGCTCGCAGTCGACGTTCGCCCCGAGGTCGAGCACATAGGTGCTACCCTGCATCGCGGGGAGAGCGGAGATGATCGCGGGGCGGTCGATCCCGGGAAGCGTCTTGAGAACGAAACGCGAGACCGCCATCAATGCGCCCGTGTTGCCGGCGCTCACGCAGGCCTGCGCCTCGCCGCTCTTGACCAGATCCACCGCCACGCGAATCGACGAGTCTTTCTTGTTGCGGAGCGCGAGCGCCGGGGATTCGTCCATGAGCACGACCTCGCTCGCGTGGTGCACTCGCAGGCGCGGGCCGGGCCGGGCGCCACGCGCTTTCAGCTCCGCCTCGATCGCGTCGCTCAGTCCCACCAGGACGATATCGGTGTCGGAGTTGGATTTGAGGAAATTCAGCGCCGCGGGCACCGTGACGTGCGGCCCATGGTCACCGCCCATGCAGTCGATGGATACGGTTATGTCCATGCAACTCGAGGCGAAGCGTCCCTGCTTCGCTTGCTTGGTGTGCTGATCCGGGCTCTTTCCGGCCACTCGCCAGGCGAATGCCTACTCGCTCTTGGTCTTGAGGACTTTCTTGCCGCGATAGTAGCCGCTCGGGCTGATGTGATGGCGCAAATGGACTTCCCCCGTCGTCGGCTCGACCGCGAGCGGCGGGCTGGAGAGAAAATCGTGCGCGCGGTGCATGCCTCGCTTGGAGGGTGATTTCTTGTTCTGCTGGACTGCCATTGGGAAAGGCTCCTTCCTTATATAACCGCCGGACGGCGCTCGCAGGTCTCGTGGCGCGGCGCCATCGGCAAAGCCAACATCACCTCGTCCTCCACCAGCTCACCGATGCTCATGTGCCGGGACGCGAGCACGCGGTCGATCTCGTCGTCGGCTTCCAAGATCTCTCGCGGGCTTCCAGCGAGCTGCAACTCCGCGTCGATCGCGAGGGGAAGCCGGAGCGGTTCGAGGCAGCGCTGGCAAAGCAGATCTATCGATCCTCTCACCGAGAGCCACAAGCACGGCCTGCCGTTGCCTGCCCGTCCTCCGCGCAAGTGGTATTCCAGTCCTTCGGTCGAACACTGGGCTTGCGCAAGGCGCGGCAACCGGTCCAAGCCCAGCACCCCACGCTGTTCCCGCGCGGCGCGGGCGAATTGGAGGCCGTCTATCACCCCCGCTTGCGACATAAAGCGCGCATGATATTATGTTTGCTCTCTAGTGTCAAAGAAAATTCCAAGTTGTTCAGAGCGTTACTGCATTTTTTGATCGCCGTGGCTGCGATCCAGCCCGCGCTCGCCCAGGTATACAAATGGGTGGACGAGCGCGGCGTCACCCACTACGGCGAAAGACCGCCTCAAGGCGTCAAGGCGAGCGAAGTACCGGACAAGCTCGCTTCGCCCGCCCCGCCCGGCGCGGAGAGCCCGCCCAAGGATCAGGGCTCGGGCAAGAGCGAGGCTGGGCCGGCAGCCCAGGATCCCCGCGCCAAGCCCGGCCGCCCCCTGACCCGCGACCAGGTAGAGGCCGAGAGGCGCCAGCAGCAATGCGAACAGCAGCGCGCCATCCTCGAGCGCCTGAAACAAGGCACGCTCAACGAAAAAGGCGAGCGCGTCCCGACCGACAACTCCGAACTCATCTCGCAACAGGAAAAGCGCGTCATCGCGCAGTGCAGGGGTTAGGGCGTCTTCTCGATGGCCCCGCCCCCCCGGCTCGTGCTTGCCTCCACCTCGCGCTATCGGCGCGGCCTGCTCGAGCGGCTCGGGGTCGCGTTCTCGGTCGCCGATCCCGGAGTGGGAGAGGCACACCACGCCGGCGAGGCGCCGCAAAGCATGGCGCGGCGTCCCGCCGAAGCCAAATCGCTCGCCGTCGCCACCCGCTTCCCGGATTCTCTGATCATCGCTTGCGACCAGGTCGCGGTCAGCAACGGCGAGATCCTGGGGAAGCCCATGACGCACGAGAACGCGGTCAGGCAGCTTCGAGGACTGTCGGGCCACGAAGCGCTGTTCTACACGGCGGTATGCGTGCACAACACGCGCGAAGGTGCGACCGGGGTCCGCGTCGTGCCGTACCGGGTCGTTTTCCGGGAGCTCGATGACGGAGCGATCGCGCGCTACCTGGCGAAAGAGCAGCCCTACGACTGCGCAGGAAGCGCGAAGTCGGAGGGCCTGGGCATCGCATTGATCGCGAAGATGGAGGGCGAGGACCCGACCGCTCTCATCGGCCTGCCGTTGATCGCGCTGGTGGACCTGCTGCATGAGCAAGGCATGAATGTCATCTGACGCGGCGGGCTCGCTCTACCTCCTCCCCAACTCCCTCGGGGATACCCCGCCGGAGGCCGTAATACCCGCCGGAGCGCTCCACCGCGCCCGTTCTCTCGACTACTTCATCGCGGAGAATCCCAAATCGGCCCGTGCCTTTCTGAAGCGCGTCGGGTCCGGCCGGGCGCTGCGGGATGTGCTCGTGGAGCGGCTTGACCACAATACTCCGCCGGGCGAAATTGCCGCGCTGCTCGGACCGATCCTCGTCGGACGAGACGCAGGCTTGCTCTCCGAGGCCGGATTGCCCGCGATCGCGGATCCCGGGGCACCCCTGGTGCGGCTCGCGCACGAGAACGGGTTACGTGTCGTGCCCTTGAGCGGGCCCTCTTCGATTTTGCTCGCGCTCTCCGCGTCGGGACTGGATGGACAGCGCTTCGCGTTCCACGGCTACCTCCCGATCGAACAGACCGTGCTCGCGTCGGCTCTGAAAGACATGGAGCGCCAATCGGGCCGGCTGCGGCAGACCCAGATCTTCATCGAAACGCCTTACCGCAATGACCGCACCCTCTCGACGACGTTGCGCGCGCTGGGTCCGCGCACGCTGCTGTGCATCGCGACCGACCTCACGCTCGAGTCGGAAACGGTGAGGACGCGGACCGTCGCCGCGTGGCGCACGGAGTCGCTTCAGCTCAAAGGAAGGCCGACGGTGTTTCTGCTGCTCACCGAATAGCCGGTTCGCTTCAGCGTATGCCGGGCTGCCCCGCAGCGACCTTCGTCAACGCCCCCGCCATCGCCGCACCGAAGCGCCTGGCGAAACGCTCGGTGATGTCCTGTCTCTTGGTGTAATCAAGGATGTCTTCGGCCTTGATCACCTCGCGCGCAACGTAGTCGACGCTCCCCAAGCCGTCCGATAGTCCGAGCTCGATGCTCTTTTCGCCAGTCCACAGGAGACCCGAGAAAATATCCGGGGTTTCCTTGAGCCGCTTGCCGCGCCCTCTCCTCACGACGTCGATGAACTGCTTGTGTATCTCGTCGAGCATCGATTGAGCGTGGCGCTTTTGCTTCTCGTCCACCGGCGAAAACGGGTCGAGGAAGGCCTTGTTCTCTCCCGACACGAGGGCGCGCCGTTCTACGCCGAGCTTCTCCATGGTTCCGGTGAAACCCCAGCCGTCCATGATCACGCCGATCGACCCGATGATGCTCGCCTTGTCGACGTAGATCTTGTCCGCGGCGGCTGCGATGTAGTAGCCTCCGGAGGCGCAGATGTCCTCGACCACGGCGTACATGGGAATGTTCGGATAGATCCCGCGCAGCCTGCGGATTTCGTCGTAGATGATTCCCGCCTGCACGGGGCTGCCTCCCGGCGAATTGATGCGCAGGATTACCCCCTGCGTGTTCTTGTTCTTGAACGCGTTCTGAAGGGCCTCGGTAACGCGGTCGGCGCTCGAGTCGCCTTTCGAGTCGATCACGCCGACGATGTCGACCAGCGCGGTGTGTTTTCCCGAGCTCAGCGCGTCGGTTCCGCGCCAGTCGATCACCATCAGCAGCACGATCGTCAGATAGGCAAACCCGAGTAGCTTGAAGAAAATACCCCAGCGACGCGCGCGGCGTTGCTCCTTCAGCGAGGCGTTCGCCAGCTTCTCGATCACTTCCCTTTCCCAGTTAGCTTCGGCCATAAGGATTGCCTTTCACGAGGACACGGCCGTCCCGCTCTTCGACGGGGATCGGAACGAGCCCCTCCTCGAAGCACGGGCCGAGCACGCACCGGCCCGTGTCCGGCGCGTAGGTCGCGCCGTGCGTCGAGCATATCAAATGCAGCCCCCAGACATCAAAGAACTTGCCGGGCAGCCAGTCTAGTTCCATGGGCATGTGAGCGCAGCGGTTGAGATAGGCGTAGACCCGTCCGTCATAGCGCACCGCGAACGCCGGCTGCCGCTTCCCGTCGAGCTCCACTTCGAAGCGCACTCCGTCCCCGCGATCCAGGAGCTCCGCGCTCGAGCAAATTACGCGTTCTGCTTCAGCCATTGGGCAAGTCCATCGACGCTGTCCACGCAGGCAAGCGGCGCGAGCGCGGCCAGGTCTTCCCTGGAATGGGCTCCGTAGCTCACGGCGACGGCCCCTGCGCCGGCATTCGCCGCCATCCTGAGATCGTGCACCGTGTCCCCGATCATGAGCGTGTTCGCTTCGTCCGTGCCGAGTTCCTCCATGAGCTCGCGAAGCATGGCGGGAGCGGGCTTCGGAGCGCACTGATCGGCGCAGCGCGAGGCGGCGAACAGCGACTTGAGGCCCGTGTTATCCAGGGCCCGCGCCAGGCCCGCGCGGCTCTTTCCGGTGGCGATCGAGAGAACGTGGCCCCGTTCCCGAAGACTTGCGAGCAAGTCGCGCACCCCGGGGAAGAGCGGGATCCCGGCGTCGCGTGCGAGGAAGTGCATTCTATAGCGTTCGATTACCCGGCCGTAGTCCCCGGTCGGCAGTCCGGGTATCGCGTGGGCGAGCGCGTCGTGCAATCCGAGGCCGATGACGTGGCTCGCGCGCTCGTCCGTGGGCTCGGGCAGACCGAGGTCGCGGCAGGCGGATTGGATGCACCGGACGATCGTTCCGGCCGAATCGATCAGCGTGCCATCCCAGTCGAAGACCAGCAGCCGGTAGCGCATCACCGCGGGAGGGAATCGAGAAAGCGCGACAGGTCTCCGGGGAGCGGCGAATGGAATTTCAGCGCGTCCCCTGAAAGCGGGTGCGCGAGTTCCAGTTCACCCGCGTGCAGGAACATGCGCTTCAAGCCCTGCTTCGCCAAAATCCGGTTGAGCTCGAAGTCTCCGTACTTGTCGTCGCCCGAGACCGGAAACCCGAGATGGGTGAGATGGACCCGGATTTGGTGGGTGCGTCCGGTTAGCAGCTCGGCCGAAAGCAGCGTGTAGCCGCGGAACGCTTTCTTTCTCCGGAAAACCGTTTTCGACTCCCTGCCCTCGCGGTCGACGCTGACCCGCCGTTCCCCGGAGTGGGTGAGAAATTTTTTCAGCGGAAGGCTGACCTGCTGCTTGTCATTGCGCCAGTTTCCCCTGACCAGGACGAGGTATTCCTTTCTCACCCGTCCTTCGCGCAGCGCCGCGTGCAGCGCGGTCAGCGCCGAGCGTTTCTTGGCGAGGATCAGCAGTCCGGAGGTCTCGCGATCGAGGCGATGCGCAAGTTCCAGCAACTTGAGCTCCGGCCTCGCTGCGCGCATCTGCTCGATGACTCCGAAGCTGATGCCGCTGCCGCCGTGCACCGCCGTGCCGGACGGCTTGTCCACGATCAGCAGCGCGTCGTCCTCGTAGACCACCGGCAGATCGCGCGGCGGCGCAGTCTTGTGCGCGCGCTGGTCCAGGCGCATCGGCGGAATCCGCACCCGGTCCCCCGGCTGCAGGCGGTAGGTCGCATCGACGCGGCGGCTGTTGACCCTCACCTGGCCGGTGCGCAGGATGCGATAGACGTGGCTGCGCGGTACCCCCTTGCACACCCGCATCAGAAAGTTGTCGATCCGCTGGCCTTCGCTCGCGTCGTCGACCTCCACTGAAGAGACGTTGCTTAAATCCTTCATTTTGTTTATGATCTGCGCGCTGCTTCCGTCGCGGGACGGCTGCTTGTACATGCGAAGGTGCGGATTCTCGCCCCCAGACAAGACTGGCTACCCTGTCCCCGGTTCCGATGCCGCTGATGCGGTTGACGGCGAGATGCCCACCGATCAGCGCGGGAACCCGAAGCCGGCAAAGGCGGTTGGTCATCCAACCAGTGAGCTAACCAACTAACGATAGTAATAGAACAGCGCGCCAACAGCATATCGGCAGATTTTACGGTTCCTGCACCGCAGTGACCCCCGATCCGACAAGCCAACATTACCGCGTTCAAATGATCCAGCGATCGATGATGCGAGATTAGCCTCCACAACAGGCCTTGGTTTGTCCTGCCCGTGCGCGCGGGAGAAGAACAATGAAGCGCATGCTCTTTAATGCGACACAGGCCGAAGAACTCCGTGTCGCAATTGTCGACGGCCAGAAGCTCGTAGACCTCGACATTGAATCGGCCGCGAAGGAACAGAGAAAAAGCAACATCTACAAGGGTGTCATCACCCGTGTAGAGCCCAGCCTCGAAGCCGCGTTCGTGGACTACGGCACCGAGCGCCACGGGTTCCTGCCGTTCAAGGAAGTCGCGCGCCAGTACTTCAAGCCTGGAATCGACGTCGGCCGCGCCCGCATCCAGGACGCGATCTCCGAAGGCGAGGAGCTGATCGTCCAGGTCGAGAAGGACGAGCGGGGCAACAAGGGCGCCGCGCTGACCACCTTCATCAGCCTGGCGGGGCGCTACCTCGTTCTCATGCCGAACAACCCGCGCGGCGGCGGCGTCTCGCGCCGCGTCGAGGGCGAGGACCGCGACGAGTTGCGCGAGATCATGGACAGGCTCGACGTTCCCGCGGGCATGAGCCTCATCGGCCGCACGGCGGGCATGGGCCGCTCCTACGAAGAGCTGCAGTGGGATCTCAACTATCTGCTCAAGCTCTGGGGCAAGGTCGTCGAGGCCACGAGCCCCGTCCGCGATTCCGAGGGCAAGCTTCTCAATCCGGCGCCCTTCCTCATCTATCAGGAAGGCAGCCTCGTGATCCGCGCGATCCGCGACTACTTCCAGCCCGATATCGGCGAGATCCTGATCGATACCGATCCGATCCACGAGCAGACGCTCGCGTTCATGAGCAACGTGATGCCCGACAACGTGAACCGGGTAAAGCGCTACCGCGACGACGTGCCGCTGTTCTCGCGGTTTCAGATCGAGCACCAGATCGAGACCGCGTATTCGCGCCAGGTGTCGCTGCCCTCCGGAGGGGCGGTGGTGATCGACCACACCGAAGCGCTGGTTTCCATCGATGTCAATTCGGCTCGCGCCACCAAGGGACACGACATCGAGCAGACCGCCTTCCACACCAACGTCGAGGCGGCCGAAGAGATTGCCCGGCAGCTGCGGCTGCGCGACCTGGGGGGGTTGATCGTCATCGACTTCATCGACATGGAGAACCAGCGCAACCAGCGCGAGGTCGAGAACCGCGTGCGCGAGGCGCTGCGCTCCGACCGCGCGCGGGTGCAGATGGGGAAGATCTCGCGCTTCGGGCTGATGGAGCTGTCGCGCCAGCGCCTGCGGCCTTCCCTCGGTGAAGGCAGCAACATCACCTGCCCGCGCTGCAACGGCACCGGTCATATCCGGGGCACCGAATCCACCGCGCTTCATATCCTGCGCATCATCCAGGAGGAAGCGATGAAGGAAAACAGCGCCGCGGTGCACGCGCAGGTCCCGGTGGACGTCGCGACCTTCCTCTTGAACGAGAAACGCGCTGACATCCATTCGATCGAGGCGCGGCTCAAGGTCAATGTCGTACTGATCCCCAACACGAACCTCGAAACCCCAAACTACAAGGTGGAGCGCCTTCGCCACGACGATCTGAACCAGGCCGACACGCCGCCGCCCAGCTATAACCTGGTCAGCGCACCCGCCGAGGAAGAAAGCCCCGCGCAAGCCGCCCCGGAATCGCGACCGCCGCGCCAGCAGCCTGCAGTCCAGGGCGTCACGCCGGAGCGTCCCGCGCCGGTGGTTTCCCCGGTTTCCCGGCCGGTGGCCCGTCCCGAAATGCGTCC
>DASSJA010000104.1:0-2096 GCA_035691445.1 Burkholderiales bacterium
GCGCTCGGCCGCATTCCGCTGAGCATTTGTAAACGGAAACAGCAACGGGTACATCCTGCGAGCGTACCGGAGCCTCTGGAAATGCTCGAGGACCCGGCCATTCACGCCGGCGAACAAATCGGGATTGCGGCGTGCCCAGAAGCTCTCGATCCAGTCACCCTTTTCGGCCGGCGGCACTCCCTTCGTCCAGGCAACGAACTCCGCGGGCGTCGAGATTCCGACGATCTGATGCCACAGCACGTCCGCCGTGTCCCGGTCGGCATGTGCCAGCGCGCGCTCGTAGGTGCCGAAGCCGAGGATGGTGTCGCCTCGTTCGAGGGAGCTCTGCGCGCGCAACGCCAGCCATTGCGGGTCCGTCGAATCGGCTGCGATTGCTCCGGCCAGGAGCGAGTCGGCGGTGCGGTAGGACTCGTTCTCGATCTCCAACTGGGCGAGACGACCTTTGACGACCGGGTTGCTCACGAACGGCCAAAGGATCTTGATCATGGCCTCGCGCCGGTCGGTGTTCCGGTACGCGAGCAGCCATTGCTGCCATGCATTCTTGTAGAGCGGATCGATGGACATCACCCGCTCGAGGCTTTCTTGCAGAATGCGTTCGCCGTCGGCGCCGCCAAGCCGCAGGGCCAGTTGGGCCATGCGGTAAGGGGGGTCGGGATCCCTGGGCTCGAGGTCGCGAGCCAATCGGTAGTTCTGGAGAGCCTGCAGCCCGCCCATCGGTTTCTTCGCCGCCCACGCGTCGCCGAGCAGGAGAAAGCCCTCGGGGTCTTTGGGGTGGTTCCACGTGTAGTGCTGGGCGAGATCGATCGCGGCGTCGACGCTGCCCGCGTGGAGCGAGTCGGCGGCGGCCATGAGTTGGGTAGAGGGAGCTTGGAGGAGGAGCAGAGCCAGCAGGGACGCGACCATATCTCACTTTACCTCACAAACCGCACAGACGCTACTGCGGCCAGGCGTGATACCACTCCGCGAGGGGTCGCTCCCTGAAACCCTCCACTCGGCGAGTCATGCCGCTTTCCATGCTGTAGAGCCGGTCGGCGGTGTTCTTCACCTGCTCCACGTCATGATCGGCGTAGAGCACCGCCACCCCGGCTGTCGCCGCCCGTCGCAAGGTCCCGGCGATCGAATCGCGAACGGCAGGCGCGAGGCCGCGGAACGGCTCATCGAGGACCAGCACCTTCGGCTTGCAAGCCAGCAAAACCGCCAGCTCGGAAAGGCGCTGCTCACCACCTGACAACGTACCGGTGGGCCGCCCGAACCACTCGTGAGACTCGGCCACCGACGGCTCCTCATCGATCATGCGCAGGTGGTCGGTGGTGGAAAGGCGAGGGTTGAGGAAAGGCCGGTCGGGCCCGAACGCGAGTCCGCGTCGAGCCAGATCGGCGAGTCGCGGGCGCTCCACGCGCTCGCCCGCCCAGCGCACCTGACCGCCCAGGGGGCGCCTGAGCCCGACCAGAACCCAGAACACCGTCGTCTTCCCCGATCCCGACCGGCCCACGAGTGCCGTGATTCTTCCGGGCACGGCATCTACGTAGGCGGACCGCAGAATCATCCGGTTCTTCACCGCGAAGTCGATCGAGTCGGCGGCGAGCAGCGGCTCGTTCATGCGAGCGCGACCGCGGCGCTGAGGATGAAGTGGACCGGTACCAGGGGAAGGAGGACCACGGTCCACGAGAGACCGAGATTGCCGAGGAGAATGTCTTCGTTATTGCGGCGGATGAATACCCAAAGGATGAACAACTCGATGGCGCAACAGGCAACTTCGGTGAACGGACGGAACGCGAGCGGGGGCGCGCCGCCCCAGGCGGCCGTGTACGCGTTCCCGGCTTTCACGAGCAACCAGATCAAGGGGAATTGAAAGAGATAGGAGCGAAACAGCCCGCTCCGAAACCAGCGGGAAAGGGGGTTCACATGCGCTTGTACTTCGGCCCACTCCCTCCTTCCCGGGGGGTCCAGCGCGGCCCGAGCACGTCGGTTGCCTTGCAATCGACGCAATTCGGAGGGTTCACCCGCAGCTGGCCGTCCACCTGCTCATATACCCCGGCGGGGCATACATGGCTGTAGAAGTCCGCGACTTCTTTGGTGATGTCTTTCCCAACTAT
>DASSJA010000105.1:0-11818 GCA_035691445.1 Burkholderiales bacterium
TCGTATCAGGAGGACACGGACGTCGACGCCAGCAACGCCCCGCTGCCGGCGAGCTCGTGGACCGTTCCACTTTTCAGCACGAGCGGCGTCTATGCGGCGCCCGGAGTCAACGCGTACAACTATACGAACCAGTTCAACTACGCGTCCAAGCACAATCCGATGGTGTTCTTCACCGACACCAACGGCGGGTGCGATACGGGCACCTCGAATCACCTGCGGCTGCACTATGCTCCGCTGCAGCAGCTGGCGCTCGACCTGGCGAGCAACAAGGTGGCCGACTACACCTGGATCACGCCGAATCAGTTCAACGACCAGCACACGACGCTGGCCAACGGCTACGGGCAGTATCCCAACAGCGGCAGCACCGCCGACTCCGCCAGGATCGCGCAGGGAGACAATTTTCTGGCGCGGATCGTGCCCCTGATCATGGCCTCGGACGCCTACAAGGACCACGGGATCATCGTCCTGTGGTGGGACGAGAGCGAAGGCGGAGACGACCCCAGCCGTACGCTGCCCTTCATGGTCATTTCGAAGGACGTGCACCGGAACGTGGACGGAAAGCCGTATTCGAACACGATCCAGTACAGCCACTCGTCGTTCCTGCGCACCATGCAGGAGGTCTTCGACGTCGATCCTCGGCATGGGTACCCCTGGCTGGGCGATGCGAATAGTGCGACCGACCTGTCCGACCTGTTCGAGCGGGGCGCAATCAGGTAGCGCGGGGGTGCTCAGCGGCGCCGCACGTCTCTCAGGATTTCTCTCGCCGCGTTGTGCCCCGGTGCCCCGGTGACTCCGCCGCCGGGGTGCGCGCCCGAGCCGCAGAGGTACAGCCCGGGGATGGGCGAGCGGTAGTCGGCGTAGCCGAGCACCGGCCGCGCCGAGAAGAGCTGGTCGAGCGTCAGCGCACCGTGGAAGATATCCCCGCCGACGAGGCCGAAGTCGCGCTCGAGATCGAGCGGCGAGAGGATTTTCCTGGCGAGGATGCTCGCCTTGAAGTTCGGCGCATGGCGGTTGACGGTTTCGACGACGGTGTCGGCGGCGGCCTCTTTGGCGTCGTCCCAGCTCCGTCCGCCCGGGAGGACCGGGTCGAAGTGCTGGCAGAAAAGGCTCGCGACGTGTTTTCCCGGCGGCGCGAGGCTCGGGTCGACGGTGCTCGGGATGAGCATTTCGACGATGGGATCGCTCGAATATCCGTGGGTGCGCGCATCGAAATAGGCGCGCTCCATGTATTGAAGCGAAGGCGCGATGATGATCCCCGCGCTGTGGTGCGGCTGGGCGGTTTTTCCGGGGGAGCAGGTGAAATCGGGGAGCTCGGAGAGCGCGACGTTCATGCGGAACGATCCCGAGGCGCAGCGCCAGCGCTCGATTCGCTGGCGGAAGTCGGCGTCGAGCGTGCCGGGCGCGAGCATCTTGAGGTAGAGCAGCTTCGGGTTGACGCCGGAGGCGACGACGTTCGCGTCGATCTCGGTTCCGTCCTTGAGCGCGACACCGCTCGCGCGTCCGCCGCTCGTCTTTACCGCGATCACCTCGGCATCCGTGGCGATCTCCACGCCGCGGGCTCGGGCTTCCCTTGCGATCGCCTCGCTTACCGCGCCCATGCCGCCCAGCGCATGGCCCCAGGTGCCGCGCTTCCCGTTCACTTCGCCGAAGGCGTGGTGCAGGAGCACGTAGGCGGAGCCGGGCGACCAAGGGCTCGCGAAGTGGCCGACCTGGGCGTCGAAGCCGAACGCCGCCTTGATCGGATCGCTCTCGAACCACCAGTCGAGGAGCTCGCCCGCGCTCCGCGTGACGATCTCCCACAGGTCGCGCTGGGCGCGGCGCGACAGGAGCGCGAGCTTGCCGCCGAGCGCGAGGGCGCGGAGGCCGCTGCGCCAGCTCAGCCCCAGATTCGGCGGCGTTTCGAGGACGAGGCTGCGCAGCGTGTCGGCGGCGGCCTCGATCGTTCGGTAATACTCGGGCAGGCGCTCGGCGTCGCGCCGCGAGAAACGCGAGACCTCTTTCTGCGTGTTGGCGGTGGTCGGGCCGAGGCGGAACGATCGCCCCTCGGGCAGGGGCAGGAAATTGGCGAACGGGCGCTCGAGGACTTTCAGTCCGTGCTCGGCGAGCCGCAGATCGCGGATCACCTTGGGGTTGAGGAGGCTCACGGTGTAGGCGGCACTGGAATTGCGGAAGCCGGGCGCGAACTCCTCGGTGACCGCCGCGCCGCCCACGATCCTGCGGCGCTCGAGCACGCGCACCGAAAGGCCCGCCCCGGCGAGGTAGCAGGCGCAGACCAGGCCGTTGTGACCGCCGCCGATGACGATGGCGTCGTAGCGCATGGACCCGCTAGGGGGATTTCTGGATGCGGTAGACCGCGAGGCTGCCGAAGACGTTGACCAGCGTGGTGACGGGCCGACCGCCGTGCAGGACGACCCGCTCGAGCACGCGGATGCCGTGGCTCGCGCAGAACGACTCGAAATCGGCGATGGTGAACAGGTGCACGTTGGGCGTGTTGTACCACTGGTAAGGCAGCTCGGCGGACACCGGCATCTTTCCGCCGAGCGCGATCTGCAGCCTCAGGTCCCAGCGCCCGAAATTGGGAAACGAGACGACCGCTTCGCGCCCGACGCGCAGCATGTCGAGCACGATCTCCTCGGTGCGGCGCACCGCCTGCAGCGTCTGCGACAGGATCACGCAATCGAAGGAGCCGGCGTCGAAGCCCGCGAGGCCGCGCTCGAGATCGCTCTGGATGACGTTGACGCCGTTCTTCACGCAGGCGAGCACATTGGCGTCGTCGATGTCGATGCCGTAGCCGCGCGCGTTGCGCGTCTGACTGAGGTACTTGAGCAGCACGCCGTCTCCGCAGCCCAGGTCGAGCACGGTGGAGTCGGGCCTGACCCAGGCGGCAATCGCCTGGAAGTCGGAACGCTCCGACAGGACGCCCTGCTCGTGGCCGTTCATAGGCGCGCGAAAATGCCCTCGAAGTACGCCCGCACCAGCGCGTGGTAGCGCGCATCGTCGAGCAGGAACGCGTCGTGGCCGTGCGGCGCGTCGATCTCGGCGTAGGACACATCGCGGCGGTTGTCGAGCAGCGCCTTGACGATCTCGCGCGAGCGCGGCGGGGCGAAGCGCCAGTCGGAGGTGAACGACACCACCAGGAAGCGGGCTTTCGCGACGGCGAGCGCCCGGGAGAGGTCGTCGCCGTGCGCTGCCGCCGGGTCGAAATAGTCGAGCGCCCGGGTGATGAGCAGGTAGGTGTTGGCGTCGAAGTATTCGGAGAACTTGTCCCCCTGGTGCCGGAGATAGGACTCGATCTCGAAATCGACGTCGAAATGGAACTGGATCGAGTCCGAGCGCAGTGAGCGCCCGAATTTCTCCATCATCACGTCGTCGGAGAGGTAGGTGATGTGGCCGATCATCCTCGCGAGGCGCAGGCCGCGGCGCGGGACCACGCCGTGCCCGTAGTAGTCGCCGCCGTGAAAATCGGGATCGGTGGTGATCGCCTGGCGCGCCACCTCGTTGAAAGCGATGTTCTGCGCCGAGAGCTTGGGCGCCGCCGCGACGACGACGGCGTTGCGGATGCGATCAGGATAGCCGATCGCCCATTGCAGCGCCTGCATCGCGCCCAGGCTCCCGCCCATCACCGCGGCGAAGGAGCCGATGCCGAGACGGTCGGCGAGCCGCGCCTGCGCGTTCACCCAGTCCTCGACGGTGACCACGGGAAACTCGGAGCCGTAGGGCTTGCCGGTCTCGGGGTTGACGCTCTTCGGGCCGGTCGAGCCGAAGCAGCCGCCGACGTTGTTCACGCCGACCACGAAGAACTTCTCCGTGTCGACGGGCTTGCCGGGGCCGATCATGTTGTCCCACCAGCCGACGTTGTCGGCGCCTCCCAGCTCGGGCTCCGCATAGTAACCGGCGACGTGGTGGGCCGCGTTGAGCGCGTGGCAGGCGAGCACGGCGTTCGATTTCGCCGCGTTCAGCTTGCCGTAGGTCTCGTAGACGAGGTCGTACCGGTCCAGCACCGCGCCGCTCTTGAAGGAGAGCGGCTGGTCGAAATGCATCGTCTGCGGCCTGACTGCCCCGACCGAACGCGGCCTTGCGTTGCCTTCCGGCGCCATAAAATGAAAAACCCGTTTAGCCTGCCTGCTAAACGGGTTGCCCTCGCTTTAGCAATATTTATTTGCCCGGACGGAATCGCGGGCGGCGCCTGCAAGCTGATGATCAAATCGGCGCGAGTTGCAAAATACCCCAGCGCCGCTTCCGCGTCAATTCTCGGGAGCGGCCCTGGTTTTGCGGCGTTTCTGCCACTGCTCGCGCCTGACCCGGTCGCGGCCGACCTTCAGCCGGTACCGGGCGAGAAGATGCGCGCGCATCTTCTCGAGGACGACGTCGCGCAATCCGGGAGGCAGGTCCGCGGAGTCGCGCTCGAAGCGCGGCACGACCGTGCCCGAGTCGAACTTGCCGTCGGCGACGAGGATCGGCGCCTGCGGGTACCCGCCGGCCGTGTCGCCGCGATCGACGCCGTCGTGATAGGTCCCGCCGGAGCGGCTCCACACCAGGGCGCGCTCGTTGAGTTCGACGTCGTAGTACAGCTCGAACCTGACCATGACACCGGCTGCATCCTGCCAGGTGAACAGGTCGAAATAGTCGTTCTCGAACCAGCGGCGCCGGAGCGCAGGGTCGCGCTGCTCGACGATCGAGACCTCGCGCAGGGGATCGGGCCGCTCTTTCATGGCTCACGCATTCAGCTTCGCCAGCAGCGCGCGCGCCTTCGCCGGATCGTGCTCGCGCGAGACGCGCTCGGCCGCCTTTTCCACGTCTTTGACGCGCGTGCGCAGCACCTCGTGCTTGATCGCGAGCAGCTGGGCGGGATGCATCGAGAACTCGCGCAGGCCGAAGCCCAGCAGCAGCCTCGTCATGAGGGCGTCGCCCGCCATCTCGCCGCATACCGCGACCGGCGTCCCGGCGCGTTTGGCGCTCCGGATCGTCTGGGCGATCAGCTGCAGCACCGCCGGATGCAGCGGATCGTAGAGGTGCGCCACCGTGTCGTCGGTGCGGTCGATCGCGAGCGTGTACTGGATCAGGTCGTTGGTGCCGATCGACAGGAAATCGAGCTTCTTCAGGAAATAGGGCAGCGACAGGGCCGCGGCGGGCACTTCGATCATGCCGCCGATCTGGATGCGGCGGTCGTAGGGGATCTTCTGGTCGTCGAGCATCTCTTTCGCCTGCCGCACCGCGGCGAGCGCCTGCTCGACTTCGTGGGCGTGGGCCAGCATGGGAACGAGCAGGCGCACCTTTCCGTGGCGCGAGGCGCGCAGGATCGCGCGCAGCTGGGTGAGGAACATCTGGGGCTCGGCGAGGCAGAAGCGGATCGCCCGCAGGCCCAGCGCCGGATTGGGGCCGCCGCGGTCGGCGCCGTTGATGCTCTTGTCGGCCCCGAGGTCGAGCGTCCGGATGGTGACGGGCCGCCCGTGCATCTCGTCGGCGACCTTGCGGTAGGCCTCGAACTGCTCGTCCTCCGAAGGCAGGTCGTCGCGATTGAGGAACAGGAACTCGCTGCGGAAAAGGCCGATTCCCATGGCGCCCGCCTCGGCTGCCTCCTCGACGTCCTGCGGAAGCTCGATGTTGGCCTGGAGCTCCACTGACGCGCCGTCCATCGTGGCGGAACGCGCGGTACGGAGCCGCTTGAGCTTCTCGCGCTCGGTCTCGATTCTCCGGCCACGCTCGCGGTACTCGGCGAGCACCGTCTCGCCGGGGTTGACGATCAGGACCCCCTCGCGGCCGTCGACGATCAGGGTCTCGCCTTCCCGGATCATGCCGCGCGCGTGGTGCAGGCCGACGATCGCGGGAATCGCGAGGCTGCGCGCGAGGATCGCCGTGTGCGAGGTGACGCCGCCCAGGTCGGTGACGAAGCCCGCGTAGCGGTGCTGCTTGAACAGGATCATGTCTGCGGGCGACAGGTCGTGCGCGACGACGATCAGGTCTTCCTCGTGCGAAGGCGCAACCGGCGCGTGCCCGGTACCGAGCATCGCCGCGAGCACCCTCTCGACGACCTGTACGATGTCCTGCTTGCGCTCGCGCAGGTAGGAATCCTCCATCTCCTCGAACTGGGCCACGACGTAGTCGAGCTGCTGCATGAGGGCCCACTCGGCGTTGCAGCGTCGGTTGCGGATGAGCTCGCGCGGAACCGCGGAGAGATTGGAATCATTGAGCAGCATCGCGTGAAGGTTGAGGATCGCCTTCATCTCTGTGGGCCCGCTCGTGGGCACGCTTGCCTGCAGCGCGGCGAACTCGCCCTGAACTTGCGCGATCGCCGCATCGAACCGATCGATCTCGGCGTCGATTTCCTGCGCGCCGATCTCGTAGTGCGCGACCTCCAGGCGCGCGGTGGAGACGAGGTGCGCGTGGCCGATCGCGATTCCCCCCGAGACCCCGGCGCCGTGCAGCGTGAAGCTCGCACCGAGCGCCGCACTCATCGATCGAGTGTCACCCGGCTTCACGCTCTACTCCTCTTCACCGAAGCGCTCCCCGATCAGCTTGACGATCGCGGCGAGCGCGTTTTCCGCGTCTTCGCCGTCCGTTTCGATGAGAACACGGCTGCCCTTGCCGGCGGCGAGCATCATCACCCCCATGATGCTCTTCGCGTTCACGCGACGGCCGTTGCGCGACAGCCACACCTCGGCTGCGAAGGCGCCCGCGACCTCGGTGAGCTTGGCTGCGGCGCGAGCGTGCAGGCCCAGCTTGTTGACGATTTCAGCTTCGGTTTGCGCCATTGCAGATGTCGGAGGTGAGATGGACGACGCCTTCCTGTCCGCCGCTCATTGCTTTTTCGACGACCGCGGCGAGCGGCTCGTCGCGATAGGTCAGCGCCCGGATCAGCATGGGGAGGCTCGCGCCGGCGAGGCCTTCCACCTTGCCGGCTTGCAGCAGCCGGGTGGCGATGTTCGAGGGCGTGGCGCCGAGCATGTCGGTCAGGACCAGTACTCCCTCTCCGGTGTCGAGCTCGCGAAGCAGCTCCCGGGCGCGAGGCAGGATCGCGTCGGGGTCGTCGCGCAACCCCACGCCCATCTGGCCCACCTGCTGCGGGCGCTTGCTGAGCACGTGACTTGCGCTGTGGATGAGCGCCTCGCCGAATGCGCCGTGCGAGACGATGAGGATTCCGATCATGGCTTGCACGCCGCCTCGAGCGCGTCGAGGAACATCCCGGCGACGCTGAAGCCCGTTTGCTGCGTGATCTCCTGGAAGCAGGTGGGGCTGGTGACGTTGATCTCGGTCAGGTAATCGCCGATCACGTCGAGGCCGACGAGGAGCAGGCCCTGGCCGGCAAGCTCCGGCCCCAGCGCCCGGGCGATCTGGAGATCGCGCTTCGAAAGCGGCTTGGCGACTCCGGTGCCGCCGGCGGCGAGATTGCCGCGCGTCTCGCCGGGCTTTGGAATGCGCGCGAGGCAGTGCGGCACGGGCTCGCCGGCGATCAGCAGGATGCGCTTGTCGCCGTCGCGGATCTCGGGGATGTACCGCTGCGCCATCACCGATTTTGCGCCGTCGCGGAGCAGCGTCTCGACGATCACGTTGCGGTTGGGGTCGCCCGCGGCGACGCGGAACACCGACTCTCCGCCCATGCCGTCGAGGGGCTTGAGCACCACGTCGCCGTGCTCGTCGATGAACCCCTGGACCTGGGCGTCGAGGCGGGTGACCAGGGTGGGGGCGGCGAATTCCGGGTACTTCGCGATCGCGAGCTTTTCGCTGTGGTCGCGAACCGCGCGGGGATCGTTGAATACCCTGGCGCCTTCGCGCTGTGCCAGCTCGAGCAGCCAGGTGCTCGCTACATACTCGGCGTCGAACGGCGGGTCCTTGCGCATCAGTACCGCGTCGAACTCCGCGAGCGGGGGCTCGCCTGCGCTTTCGACGCGGTACCACGAGCCGGTCGCGCCGGTGAGCGAGATGCGCGAGCATTCGCCGAGCACTCGCCCGCCCTTCCACATCAGCCCTTCCTGCGGCGTGAAGTACAGCTCGTGGCCGCGCTTCGCCGCCTCGACCATCATCGCGTAGGTAGAGTCCTTCGCGAGCTTGAACGAGTCGAGCGGATCGGCGATGAAGGCGAGCTTCATCGGGTCATTTTAGCGGAGTCTGACTCGGGGATTACAAAGGGAGCAGCCCCTTTGTCGGCGGGCCTCTAACCCGGGCGCGCGTAGACGAGATTCGGCAGCCAGGTCGCGATCTGCGGGACGTAGGTCACGAGCAGCAGGTACAGCACCATCACCACGATCCAGGGCGCGAACGCCACCGTGGTCTCGGTGAGCCCCATCTTGGCGATGTTGCTCGCGACATAGAGGTTCAGGCCCACCGGCGGGTGGATGAGCCCGACCTCCATGTTGATGGTCATCACGATGCCGAAATGGATCGGGTCGACGCCGAGCTTCATCGCCACAGGAAAGAGGATCGGCGCGAGCAGGAGCACGATCGAGGAGGGCTCCATGAAGTTGCCCGCGATGAGGAGGAGGATATTCACGCCGAGCAGGAACACCCAGGCGGAGAGGTGCTTGTCGACGATCCACTGCGCCATCGCCTGCGGGATGTTCTCCGAGGTGAGCAGGAACGAGAACAGGATCGCGTTGGTGATGATGTAGAGCAGCATCGCGCTGGTGTTGGCCGAGTCGAGCAGCACCTTGGGGACGTCGGAGAGCTTGAGATCCTTGTAGACGAACACGGCGACGACGAAGGCGTACACCGCGCTCACCGCCGCGGCCTCGGTAGGCGTGAAGACGCCGCCGTAGATGCCGCCGATCACGACCACGATCAGCAGCAGCCCCCAGATCGCGTTCCAGAACGAGTCCCAGATCTCCTTCAGGCCGGCGCGCTGCATGCGCGGATAGTCGTTGCGCTTGGCGACGACCCAGGTGATGCCCATGAGGAGCGCCGCGAGCAGGATGCCCGGGGCGATGCCGGCGATGAAGAGCTTGCCCACGCTGGTATTGGTCGACACCGAGTAGATCACCATCACGATGGAGGGCGGGATCAGGATGCCGAGCGCCCCCGCGGTGCCGATCGAGCCGACGCCGAACTTGCGCGGGTAGCCCTGCTTCTCCATCGCGGGGATGAGGATGGTGCCGATCGCGACCACCGTCGCGGGGCTGGAGCCCGACACCGCGGCGAAGAGGGCGCAGGCGAACACGCCCGCCATCGCGAGGCCCCCGTAGAAATGGCCCACCAGCGCGGTGGCGAAGCGGATCATGCGACGCGCGACACCGCCATGGGTGAGAAAGGTCCCGGCGAGGATGAAGAAAGGGATCGCCATGATCGCGAACTGGTCCAGGCCGGTGAACAGGCGCTGCGAGACCAGCTCCGCCGGAAGGTCGGTCATGAAGAAGAGGAAGGAGAGGACCGTGAGGCCGAGGGCGATCGAGATCGGCATCCCCGTCAGCATCAGGAGGATCAGCAGGATGAAGATGATCCAGCCGTTCATGTCCGCGCTTGCTCCATGCCCTCGACGCGCGCGTGGCTGTGCGAGGGCAGCTCGCCCGAGCGGCGGAAGCGCCAGCAGACCTGCAAAAAACGGTAGCACATGAGCGCCGAGCCGAGCGGCACCGCGAGATAGACGATCCACATCGGCAGCTCGAGATCCGGGGACACCTGTCCGGTGCCGTACATGCGTTCCACGAACAGTGCGCCCAGGACCGCAATCGTGCCCGTGAAGAACGCCCCCGCGAGCAGATCGAAAGTGATCCAGAAGCGCCGTTTCGGCGGCGCGAGCAGGCGCACCAGCACGTCGACGCCGACGTGAATGCCGGTGCGCACCCCATACGCCGCGCCGAACTTCGCCATCCAGATGAACAGGTAGATGCACAGCTCCTGCGCCCAGGTGAGGGAGAGGTGCTGTGTGATTTTCCAGATCCAGGGAATATCGGCGGTATAGCGGTGCAGCACTGAAACGAAAATCACGACCGTCGCGATCGCCATGAAGCTCGCGACGAGCCACTCCTCAAGGTGGTCGAGGACGCGGTTGAAAGTGCGCATGGGCGCGGGCGGCGGCCGGCCGCGTGCGGCCGCCCCGCAGTCGGCTTATTTACCCGCGCTGGATTGCGCGACGGTGCGCTCGATCGCCTGCAGCGTCTCCTTGCCGACGACGTCCTCGTATTGCTGGTAGAGCGGCAGCATCGCCTTTCGCCACACCGCCTTCTCGGCGGGAGGCAGCGCGTAGATCTCGGTCGTCTTCGCCGCCCTGATCTTGGCGAGCGCGTCGTCGTTCTCCTGTTTTGCGATCCGCCAGACGTATCGGGTGGACTCGGCCATCGCCTCGTTCAGGCTCTTGCGGATGTCGGGGGGCAGGCCGTCCCAGAACTTCCTGTTGACCACAACCGCGTACATGACGACTCCGTGGTCGGAGAGGGTCATGTGCTTCTGCACCTCGTGCATCTTCTGCGTGTACTTGTTGGAAGGGGTGTTTTCCTCTCCGTCGACCACGCCCTGTTGCAGCGCGGTGTAGACCTCGGAGAACGCCATCACCTGCGGGATCGCGCCGAGCGCCTTGATCTGGCCTTCGATGATCTTGGAGGACTGGATGCGGATCTTCAGGCCCTTGAAGTCGTCGAGCTTCCTGAGGGGCTTGTTGGCGGTGAACTCCTTGAAGCCGTTGAACCAGTAAGCGACTCCGGTGATGCCCTTGGGCTCGAGCAGCTTGAACAGTCCCGTTCCGACCGGGCCCTCGACGACCTTCTCGAGCGATTTCTCGTCGGGGAACATGTAAGGCAGGTCGAACACCTCGAACTTGCGCACACCCAAGGGTCCGAACTTGGACACCGAGGGCGCGAGCATCTGCACCGCGCCCAGCTGCAGGGCCTCGAGCTCCTCCCTGTCCTTGTAGAGCTGGCTGTTCGGATAGACCTCGACCTTCACGCGGCCGTGGGTCTTGGCCTCCGCCAGCTCCTTGAACTTCAGCGCCCCCTTGCCCTTGGGCGTGTCGTCCGTGACGACGTGGCTGAACTTGAGCACTATGGGTTGGGATGCGGGCTGCTGCGCCTGCGCTGCGGTGAGAAGCGCGAAGGCGGCTGCCGCGGCTGCTGCGTGTCGAACGAGTCTCATGGCGGTCCTCCTGATTTTGGGTCTTGTTTGCGGTCGAAATACGTTCAGTCGATCTGCTCGGAAATCTCCACGAGGTTGCCGTCCGGATCGCGAACGTACACCGACCGGATCGGCCCGCGTGCCCCGGTTTTCATCACCGGTCCCTCGATGACGCTCACCTTGTTCCGCGCCAGCCGCGCGATCACGTCCGCGAGCGGCACCGACGCGATGAAACAGACGTCGAGCGTGCCCGGCAGCGCGACCGTCGCCTTGGGCTCGAATTCCTTGCCCTTCTCGTGCAGATTGATCTTCTGGCCGCCGAACGTCAGCGCCATGCGCCCTTCGCCGAAGCGCTCGAGCTTCATCCCGAGCACCCGCGTGTAGAACTCCACGCACTGCTCGATGCGCGCCGTCGTGAGCACGATGTGATCGAGGTGATCGATCATGGGCCGTCGTCGCAGAAGGGCGGCCTCCGCGCTCTCGCCGGCTGCGCTACTCGACCGCCTTGACCATGTAGTCGACCGCCGCCTTCACCTCGGCGTCGGACAGGGTGAGGTTTCCCCCTCGCGGGGGCATGGGGCCCAGGCCCTTGAGCGCGTTCTCGTAAAGGTGCTCGGCGCCGTGCATGAGGTGCGGGGCCCATGCCTTCTTGTCGCCGAATCTCGGCGCGTTTGCCACCCCCAGACCGTGGCAGGCGATGCAGGTCGATTCGTACACCTTCTTGCCGTCGGCGACGGTCCGCGTTCCGCCCCGCGCGGCGGCAGATTCCTTCCTGGCGTCC
>DASSJA010000106.1:0-6739 GCA_035691445.1 Burkholderiales bacterium
GTTTCCGATCCACCCCAATCCACTCAAGGAGAAGCAATGCCCAAAGCGATTCGCATCCATCAGCAAGGCGGTCCGGAGGTCCTGAAGTGGGAGGATGTCCAGGTAGGGGAACCGGGGCCGGGCGAAGCACGGGTCCGCCACAAGGCCTGCGGGCTCAACTTTCTGGACGTCTATCAGCGCTCCGGGCAGTACAAAATCGCCCTCCCTTCGGGAATGGGCAACGAAGCAGCGGGGGTCGTGGAAGCGGTCGGAGCGGGCGTCACCCAGGTCAGGGCCGGTGACCGTGTGGCCTACTCCGGGGGCGCGCCCGGGGCCTACTCCGAAGCGCGCGTGATGCCGGCGGAGCGCCTGGTGGCGCTGCCGGAGGGCATCTCATTCGAGACCGGCGCCGCGATGATGCTCAAGGGCATGACCGCGCAGTATCTCCTCAGGCAAACCTACAAGGTGCGCCAGGGCGAAACCGTTCTATTTCACGCCGCGGCTGGTGGGGTCGGATTGATCGCCTGCCAGTGGCTCAAGGCGCTCGGCGCGACCGTGATCGGCACGGCGGGCTCGGAGGAGAAATGCGCGCTCGCCAAGGCGCATGGGGCCGATCACTGCATCAACTATCGCAAGGAGAACTTTGTCGAGCGGGTCAAGGCCATCACGGGCGGCAAGGGAGTGCCGGTCGTATACGATTCGGTGGGAAAAGATACCTTCTCGGGGTCGCTCGATTGCCTGCAGCCGCGCGGCCTGATGGTCAGCTTTGGAAACGCCTCGGGCGCAGTCCCGCCTTTCGAGCTGGGGGTGCTTTCGCAGAAGGGCTCCCTCTACCTCACGCGCCCGACCCTGGCGACCTATACCGCCAAGCGCGACGATCTCCTGGCCGCCTCGAAGGATCTGTTCGAAATCGTGCTCTCGGGCAAGGTGAAAGTAGAGATCAACCATCGCTACCCGCTCAAGGACGCGGCCCAGGCGCATCGCGACCTCGAAGCGCGCAAGACGACGGGGTCGACGATACTGGTCCCGTAGCGGTCCTCGAATGGGCGAGTTCGCGAGCCTCGCGGTGCCCGGGCTTTTCCC
Organism: Burkholderiales bacterium; assembly: GCA_035691445.1. GTDB lineage: Bacteria > Pseudomonadota > Gammaproteobacteria > Burkholderiales > SG8-39 > VBDM01. Next base: position 1,063 of record DASSJA010000106.1, read on the forward strand.
GGAAATCCAGCCCCGCGCGAGCGGAATGCTGCGGCTCGACGCCTTGCATTCGATGTATTGGGAGGAAAGCGGTCGTCCGGACGGGATTCCCGCGGTGTTCCTCCATGGCGGCCCGGGGGCCGGGAGCACGCCAAAACACCGGCGGTTTTTCGATCCCGGGGCTTACCGCATCATCGTCTACGATCAGCGCGGTGCGGGGCGCTCGACTCCGCTCGGCGAACTGAACGACAACACCACGCCGCATCTGATCGCCGATCTGGAGACTCTGCGCCGGCATCTGCGCGTGGAACGCTGGCTCGTGTTCGGCGGCTCATGGGGCAGCACCTTGGCGATAGCGTACGCCGAAGCGCATCCGGAGCGCTGCCTCGGGCTGGTTCTCCGAGGAATTTTTCTCTGCCGCAGAAGCGAGGTCAAGTGGTTTCTGTACGGCCTGCGCGGTGTCTTCCCGGAGTCGTGGGAAAAATTCGCGGGATTTCTTCCGCAAGAGGAGCGCGGGGATCTGCTGAAAAACTATCACCGGCGATTGATCGATCCGGATCCCGCAGTCCACATGCCGGCGGCGCGGGCTTGGAGCGTCTACGAGGGGTCGTGCTCGACTCTGCTTCCGAGCCCGGAGACCGTCGCCTACTTTGCCGGCGATGTGGTCGCCCTGGGGCTGGCGCGCATAGAGGCGCACTACTTCATGAACGAGATTTTCATCGGCGAGAACTCCCTGCTGGAAAACGCACCCCGTCTGCGCGGCATCCCCGGAGCGATCGTGCAGGGGCGCTACGACATGGTATGCCCGCTCGTGTCCGCGCACGAATTGCATCTTGCCTGGCCGCAGGCCCGGTACCACATCGTCCCCGACGCCGGGCATTCCGCATGGGAGCCGGGGATCCTGGTTGCGCTCGTCGAGGCCACCGAACGATTCAAGCGCGCGCTTTCGTTCGCGGACTGAGCTCGCGGAGCAAAAAAAAACGCCGCAACGGCGGCGTTTTGGGACCCTGGACGATGCGGAGTGACGACTCCGCTCCCCGTTCAGATGCCGAGTATCTTCTCCGCCTTGGCCAGTGCGTCGAGCGATTCCTGGTGCTTGCCGGCCTTGTGGAGCGTTTCGCCTTCGGCGCGGAATTTCTTCACATCGGACAACTGCTTCGAGCTCAACTTCGGGTTCTTTGCCAGCGCCGCATCGATCTTCTTCATCTCGGCGGGGCAATGAAAAGCAAACGCAGAAGCGCTCGCGAGCATGAGCGCACCAAACAGTGCAGCAAAGCGAGTCTTCATCCCGGTTCTCCTCGTGGTTAAAAAGCGCGGGCCCCAGGCGTTCGGCCGCCCGCGATACCAGGGTAAACGCGAACGGCGGCAAGCCTATTCCGGCCGCCGATAGGATAGCCGGCGCCGGAGCCGAAGGCAATTTCGGTCTGGCATGATCGGTGCGCCCGTCTGCCGCGTAGAATACGGGCTGCACGACGCCCCTTGACATGAATTCCCCCGCTCTCGCGCCAGACGAAATCTGGCTGCGCTCGCGCTTCGCCGGGCACCGGACTGCCGAACCGGTCACTTCAGGGGACGGCCATCTCTGGCGCAACGATCGGGAAATCAGACCCGCCGCCGTGCTGATTCCAGTCATAAAACGGGATGGCGAGCTCACGGTTCTGTTCACGCGGCGCGCAGCGCATCTCAACGATCACGCCGGGCAAATCAGCTTCCCCGGCGGGCGCTCCGAGCCGGGGGACGCGGGCGCCGCGGAGACCGCGATCAGGGAGGCCGAGGAGGAGATCGGCCTTGCATCTGCGCGAATAGAGGTCCTCGGCGAGCTGCACGCGTACGTCACGGTGACCGGCTATCGGGTGACTCCGGTCGTCGGTCTGGTGAAGCCGCCGCTCGACCTTCGACTCGACGATTTCGAGGTTGCCGAAGTGTTCGAAGTGCCCCTGGCTTTCCTGCTCGACCCTGCGAACCACCAGCGCAACACCGTCCTGCACGAGGGCCGTGAGCGTCGTTACTACGCCATCCCGTACGGGCAGTATTACATTTGGGGAGCGACAGCCGGGATGCTCATGAACCTGCATTCCTTTCTGGGAAGGTGATCGGGCAGGTGCGCGGCGAGTCCAATCCATGAGCCTCCTCTCCCTCGTCGCTGCGCTGCTCCTCGAGCAGTGGCGGCCGCTCGCCGACCGCCGTTATCTGTACTTGCTCCTCGCGCGCTACGCGGCATTTCTGGAAGGGCTGTTCAATGCCGGCGAGTCGCGGCAGGGGGCAACGGCTTGGATTATCGCCGTACTGCCCGCGGCACTCTGCGCCTGGGTGGTCTACAGGCTTGCATACGACGCGAGCCCTCTCGTCGCGCTGCTGCTCAACGTCGCGGCGCTGTACCTCACGATGGGATTTCGACAACGCAGCCACTTTTTCACGGATATCCATCTCGCGCTCAAGAAGGACGATATCGCGAGCGCCCGGGAAATCCTGTCGGCCTGGCGACAGGAGAGTTGCGCGGAACTCGATCGTGAGGCAGTCGCGCGCCTGGCGATCGAAGAGGCCCTCATCTCGTCGCACCGCTACGTTTTCGGCGTGATCTTCTGGTTCGTGCTGCTTCCGGGTCCGGTGGGTGCGATCCTGTATCGCCTTTCGATGTTCCTCGACGGGCGCTGGGGCAAAAACTCCTCGGCGGGCCCGGAACGATTCGGCAACTTTGCGCGCCGCGCGTTCGCCGTTCTCGACTGGCTGCCGTCACGTTTCACCGCCGGCGCCTTTGCGGTAGTGGGCAACTTCGAGGACGCGGTGTACTGCTGGCGAACGCAGGCCGCGACCTGGCCCGATCATACCCTCGGTGTCGTGCTCTCAAGCGGAGCCGGAGCGATCGGCGTGAAGCTGGGCATGCCGGTCGTCCTCGAAGGACGGCTCATCGACAGGCCAGGGTTGGGTCTGGGCGATCCCGCCGATATCAGCCACCTCGACAGCACGGTGGGCCTAGTTTGGCGGGCACTGGTGATATGGCTGCTGCTGCTGCTCCTGGTCGCGCTTGCCGGCGCATCGGGCTAGCGCTGGGCGCCGGATGAGGGCACCGCGCCAGGGCCGGAGAGGACTCAGCGATTCCGGCCGCATTTCCAGCAGGCCGTGAACTGTTCCTCGATGGCTTCGCCGCAGCCGAGGCAGCGCCAGGACTGGCGCGCTCGCGGTTGCGGCTTGAGGAAATCGCGCACGAGGGTCTCCGCGGCGGGTTCGTCCTCGGCGCGATCGACGACGAGCTGCAACGCGCATTCGGGGAACGGAATCTCGCCGGCAAGACGCACCAGCTCCTCGTTCCGGATGCGGCATCGTATGCCGGCGGACTGCAGCAGGTTCTTGAGGTGGTGCGCTTCAACCAAATTGAGCGACGAATAGACTGTCTTCAATTGCGTCCCTCCGGCAGGCGCCTCCGCACGGCTCGTCTCAGCTTAGAGTGCCTCAATCTTCGCGGCGCAGATGAAATCATTCTCCGAGATTCCGCCGATGGAGTGCGTGCTGAACTCCAACCGGCAGCGGTTGTAGCCGACACTCATGTCCGGGTGGTGGTCCTCACGATGCACGATCCACGCGACCGCGTTCACGAACGCCATGGTTTCGTAGTAGTTCTTGAACGACCAGGTTTTGGTGACCGCCTTGCCGTCACAGCTCCACCCGGGCACCTCCTTGAGTAGAGCATCGATCCGCGCGCGGGTGAGAGCCGGAGTTCCGGCGGGCAGGGGCCTGCAGTTCATCTCGACGAGCTTGGGCATGTTTCGCCTCCTAGGCGTGCTGGGTTTGCAGGCGGGCGATGCGCTGGACCGCCGGCGGGTGCGAATCGTAGAAGGCGGAATGCAGGGGATCCGGAGTGAGCGTCGCCGCGTTGTCCTCGTAGAGCTTGACCAGCGCGCGTACCAGATCCCGCGAATCGGCCACTCTTGCCGCGTAAGCGTCGGCCTCGAACTCGTGCAGGCGAGAATACAGGCTCGCGAGGGGCTGCAGCAAGAAAGTAAATGCGGGCGCGATGGTAAAGAACAGAATCAGCGCCATCGCCGTGCTTTGCGAGCGCACTCCCAGGGCCGCGTAGAACCAGTCCTGCCGCATCAGCCATTGCAGCAGTCCCAGGAGCAGGAGGCTCGCCGCGAACGCGAGCGCCATGCGTTTCCACACGTGATGCCTGGAAAAATGTCCCAGCTCGTGCGCGAGCACCGCCTCGACTTCCGGCCCGGCGAGTCGGGCTATCAGCGTGTCGAAGAGCACGATGCGCTTGGCCGCTCCGAGGCCGGTGAAATAGGCGTTGCCGTGGCTGGAACGCTTCGAGCCGTCCATGACGAAGAGACCCCGCGAGCGGAACCCGCACTTCACGAGCAGCGACTCGATGCGCTCGCGCAGGCCGGCGTCTTCGAGCGGCGAGAACTTGTTGAAAAGCGGCGCTATGAAAGTCGGGTAAATCGTCGCAAAAAGGAGGTTGAACGCCACCCACGCGAGCCACACAGTGAACCACCAGGTTTCGCCCATTTTCGCCATCAGCCACAGGACGAGGAAAACGAGAGGAATTCCGAGCAGCGCGCCGAGCGCGGCAAGCTTGGCGAGATCGAGGACGAACAAACGCATGCTCATGCGGTTGAATCCGAACCGCGTCTCGATCGCAAAAGTGCGGTACAAAGCGAAAGGCAGATCGACGACGCTCGAAATGAGCACGACCGAGACGATCAGAGCGACTCCGTGCGCGAATCCGCCGGGCTGAAACGCGCGTCCCCAGGACTCGGACAGGAATTGCAATCCCCCGCCGAGGGTGAGCGCGAGCGGCAGGGCGACCGCGACGAGCATCTCGACCGAGCCGAGCCGAACCTTGGAGATGTTGTAGTCCGCCGCCTTTTGATGGGCCGCGAGCGAAATGCGGGCAGCGAATTCCGCAGGGACCGCATTGCGGTTGGCGGCGATGTGCCGGACGTGCCGCCTCGAGAGCCACAGGCGCGTCGATGCGCTTAGCGCGAGCGCGGCGAGAAAAAGCAGGCTGAACCAGTGCATTGCCGAAGGTCCGTTGTGCGACAATGCCATTTTATTACACGGGCGTTCCCCGAAAAGCGGTATGTCGCAGGACCAGAACAATCTTGTCTGGCTGGATATGGAGATGACCGGACTGGATCCCGACAGGGATCGCATCATCGAAGTCGCAATCGTGATCACCGATTCGCAGCTGAACGTGCTGTCCGAAGCGCCCGTCGACGTGGTGCATCAACCTGACGCAGTCCTCGACGCCATGGACGAGTGGAACAAGAGCACGCATTCACGCTCCGGGCTGATCGAAAAAGTGAGAGCCTCGGCGCTGACCGAGGGAGCGGTGGAGGAGCGCCTGCTCGCGTTCCTCGCGCTGCATGTCCCAGGCAAGACCTCGCCCATGTGCGGCAACTCGATCTGCCAGGACAGGCGCTTCCTTGCGCGCCACATGCCGAGGGTCGAGGCCTATTTTCACTACCGCAACCTGGACGTGAGCACGCTCAAGGAGCTGGCGCGGCGCTGGAAGCCCGATATCGCGAAAGGCCTCGTCAAGCAGGGCAAGCATCAGGCGCTCGCCGACATCTACGAGTCGATCGCGGAGCTGCGTTATTACCGCGAGCACTTGCTGAAAGTCTAGGCCCGCGTCACTTCCCGGGCTCGACGACCTTCCCCGGATTGAACAGGTTTTCGGGGTCGATGGCGCGCTTCA
>DASSJA010000107.1:0-2746 GCA_035691445.1 Burkholderiales bacterium
CCTGCGGGACACATCGGTGGGGGTGACGACGGCCTTGCCGCCCTGTGCGCGGATCAATTCGGCGGTCTCGTCGAGTTGCGACTTGGTCCGCGCGATGAGCCCGACCGCGTAGCCTTCCTTTGCGATTCGAAGCGCGATATCGCGGCCGATGCCGCGTCCCGCGCCGGTGATCAATGCGACTTTAGCTTCCGGCATAGCGCGGAATCTTAGCCGCTATGCGTCAGCATGCAAACCTCCGCACGCAAAATTCGCTTTTATATTTGCCGCTCCGTGTGCATCAATGTTAGCCTTGACCTGGGTCGAGTTCCTCGGCAGTTGCGCTCCAGTAGCGAACTCTACAGCGCGCGCTCGATCAGATCGTGCGGATCGCGTCCTCAAATGTTTTTCGCGAGTCCTTGAGTAGTGGGATGAAGTCATTTCTCGCAACAGCTTTAGCGATCGTGGTTTTGCTCCTGCTAAGCGGGCCGGGTCGTGCGATCGCCGCCGACGCGGGCGACGCCGGCGCCGACGCGGACTGGGAGCAGGTGCCGAATCCGGACGATCCGAAACCCGACCAGGTTTTGGAGATTCCGCAGGCCTGCACCCGCGACGGGGTCACGGTTCCGTGCGACGATGACTCCAACCTTGCGAGCGCGCCGCGCGATTCGTCTGGCGATGACGATGACGAGGATGACACCGACATTGCACGTCGCGGCTCGCCGGGGAGCGCCGGCTCGCCAGCGGCAAACGACGGCAGCGGGAGCGCCGACGCTCAACCGGACTGGGGTTCGGTCGATGAATACCAGAACGAGGAAGCTTATGTTCCGGCTCAAGTCCCGTATGGCCAGGTTCCCTATGGTGCGTCGTACGCGGTAGTCAGGCCGTCCGGGACAGGTCGCCCGATGACTCCGGTACCGGCGTCGGCATATCCGGTCCCGATGGTCGCGATGAGCAGTCCGCTGACCGCGGCCGCGACCCCGCCGCTCAATCCCACCGGGGGACCCTGGATGACGCCGCCCTCGATGTCTCCGTTCGCGCGCCCCGCGGGCAGCGCGATGATGCCTGCTAGTTCGCTTCGATTACACTAAGCTTCCGCGCTATTATCTGGGACGATTTGCGAGGCCGCGATTTGGGCATCGCAAGGAGCCTGGCTCATGCTGATAACGGTTGACGTCGGCAATAGTCACACCGTGATTGGAATTTACGAGGGCGAACGCCTGCGTCATCACTGGCGCATCTCGACCGTGCCCGATCGCACGACCGACGAGCATGGCGCGCTGCTCAACACGCTGCTCGGCGCAGCCGGCGTCGAGTCCGGCTTCAAGCCCGAAGGCGTCGTGATCGCGTGCGTCGTGCCTCCGCTCAACCAGGTCATGGAGCAGCTTGCGGATCGCTACTTTCATTGCGCGCCGCTGATGGTCGGACCGGGCATCAAGACCGGAATGCCGATCCTGTACGAGAACCCCAAGGAGGTTGGCGCGGACCGAATCGTCAACGCGGTTGCGGCCTATGAGCGCTACGCGAGTGCATGCATCGTCGTGGATTTCGGCACCGCGACCTCGTTCGACTACGTGACCGGGAAGGGCGAGTATGCCGGCGGTGCGATCGCTCCCGGGCTTGGGGTCTCGATGAATGCGCTGATCGAGCACGCCGCCAAGCTCTATCGCGTCGAGTTGGTCCGTCCGCGCGAGGCGGTCGGGCGCACGGTAATCGGCTCGATCCAATCCGGGCTGATTTTCGGCTATACAGCTCTGGTGGACGGACTGGTAGCAAGGATCCTGAAGGAACGGGGCGAGAAGACGCGGGTAATCGCGACGGGCGGCCTGGCGGAGTTGATCGCGCCCGAGAGTGAAACGATCGAAGAAGTGGACGAGTTCCTGACCCTCAAGGGGCTCAGGCTGATTTTCGAGCGCAACCGGCGTTAGGCGGGAGTCCTCATGGAGAAGCAGTCCTCGCGGGTCGTGACCGATTCCATGATCGGACTCGAGTTGCCCGACTTCGCCCGTCACTCGGCGCGCGTCGCGACGGTGCTCGGCCACAATCCCGGACCCTTCACCGGCCCGGGGACCAACACCTACCTGGTGGGTACCTCCAAGCGGCCGATCCTGCTCGACACCGGGCAGGGAGTCCCGATTTACCTGGATCTGCTGGTGGCGGCGCTCAAGGAGTTGTCATCGAGCAATGCTCTGGAGCGGATCGTGCTCACGCATGCGCATGTCGATCACGTGGGCGGCGTAAAGCAGGTCGGCGAGAAATTCGGCGAACTGGAAGTCCTCAAGATGCCGTGGGAAGGGCACGATGCGGCGGCGGGCAAAATCTCGGAGATCGGCCACGATTCGGTCGTGCGCACCGAGGGCGCGACCCTTCGCGCGGTATTTACCCCGGGCCACGCCCCTGACCATCTCTGTTTCTACCTTGAGGAGGAGCGCGCGCTGTTTACTGGCGATGTGGTGCTCGGCGCTGGGACAACGGTGATTCCTGACGACACCGGTGACCTCGGCCAATACATGGACTCGCTCAGGCGTCTGCTCGAGCTGGACCTCGAGACCATCTACCCGGCGCACGGGCCGGTGGTCCGCAAGCCGAAGGAAAAGATTCGCGAGTATATCGCTCATCGCGAACTTCGCGAGCGCCAGGTGATCGCCGCGCTGCAAGACGGTCCGCTCAATCCGATGGCGATCGTCAGGAAGATTTACGTCGGCTATCCAGAATATCTTTATCCGGCAGCGGCAAGCTCGGTCCGCTCGCATCTTGGAAATCTCAAGCG
>DASSJA010000108.1:0-5873 GCA_035691445.1 Burkholderiales bacterium
TGCGCATAGGTCTGATGCCCCACGTCCCACACGATCCGGTCGTGGGGCGTATTGAACACGTGGTGGAGCGCGATCGTCAGCTCGACCGTGCCGAGATTGGAGGAGAGGTGGCCGCCCGTCTGGCTGACCGACTCCAGGAGGAAAGTGCGCAGCTCGTCGGCGAGCCGGCCGAGCGCCTTGCGGTCCATTGCGCGCAAGGCGGCGGGGTCGTCGACCGATTTCAGCAGCTCGTAGGCGCTCGGATCGTATTCGGCCGATCCGGCCTCCGCGCCCTTGCCGGGAAGATCCGCTTTTCCGATGGCGCTCATGGTGCGCGATTATCCCGCAAAAGCGGGTCCGACGTGAGCCGCTGCGCCAGCAGGGACTAGAATTTCCGCAGCACGATGAAATCGGCGAGCTCGGCGAGCCTGCGGCCGCCCTCGCCCAGGCCCGACAGGGCCGCATGCGCGTCGTTGCGCAGCTCCTCGGCGAGCGCCTTCGCGCGCGCGAGCCCGAGAGCCGAGACGTAGGTCGGCTTGTTGTTCGCTGCGTCCTTGCCGACCGTCTTGCCGAGCGTCGCCGTCGAAGACTCCTGGTCGAGCACGTCGTCGACCACCTGGAACGCAAGGCCCACGCACTTGGCGTAGTGATCGAGGTGCTCCAGCTGTGCGGCGGCCAGCGCATTCGAGCAGCGCGCGCCCAGCGCGACCGACGCGCGGATGAGCGCGCCGGTCTTGTGGATATGCATGTATTCGAGCTCGGGCACGCTCAGGGTCTGCCCCACGCTCGCCAGGTCGATCGCCTGTCCGCCCGCCATGCCACGGCTGCCGCAGGCCGCCGCGAGGAGTTTCAGCATTTCCAGCTGAACCGGGGGATCGTCGCACAGGCGGTGCTCCGCGAGCAGATGAAACGCGAGCGACTGCAGGCTGTCGCCCGCGAGGAGCGCGGTCGCCACGTCGAATTCGACGTGGCAGGCCGGTTTGCCGCGCCGGAGCACGTCGTCGTCCATGCACGGAAGGTCGTCGTGAACGAGCGAATACGCGTGAACGCATTCGACCGCGCACGCCGCGATCTCGAGCCGGCCCGGGTCGGCGCCGGCCGCCTCGCCCGCGGCGAACGCGAGCAGGGGCCTTATGCGCTTGCCTCCTCCGAGCACCGCGTAGCGCATGGCCTCGTGCAGGCGCCGCGGCGCGATGCTCGCCGAGGGCAGGACACGTTCCAGCGCCGCTTCGACCCGGGCCTGGACTCTCGCCATCCAGCCGGTGAAATCACTCGTTGTCGGCACCGGGGAGGTTTTTCAGCGTATTTTCTTCGAGCACCTTCACCTGCTGCTGCGCCCGGGCGAGGATACCCTGGCAGTATTGCGCGAGCTCGAGGCCCCGCTTGTGCGCGGCGAGAGACTGCTCCAGAGTCAGCTTTCCGGACTCCATGCTGGCGACGATCTTCTCCAGCTCGGCGAGGGCCGCCTCGAAGCTCTCGGGCTGATCGGTCTTTGCGGGCTTGGTGGTCATGGGGAATCGGCAAAATAGCCTATGGGGGAAAGGCGGTCAAATCACGCAGGCCGGTCCAAAAAATCGCTGGTGCCCCAAGGGAAAAAGGTCTAGAATCGCGCGCATTTTATTTGCCGACCCAAGGAGCGCTCTCAAACGGTATGTCCGATTTACCCGGCTCGCGAAACCTCAAGCCCAACACCTCGCAGCTTCCCGTCTCCTGGTATTTCGATCCCGAGGTGTTCGAGCTGGAGCAGAGGCTCCTCTTCGCGACCGGTCCGAAATACGCAGGCCACGAGCTGATGGTGCCCAACCCGGGCGACTACCATACCCTCGCCTGGATGGACCACGGCAAGGTGCTGGTGAGGAACGCCCGCGGGATAGAGCTCCTGTCGAATGTCTGCCGCCACCGCCAGGCGATCCTGCTCGAGGGCCGCGGCAACGCACAGAACATCGTCTGTCCCCTCCACCGCTGGACCTACGACATGCAGGGCGAGCTGCTCGGCGCGCCGCATTTTCCCGAGAACCCCTGCCTGAACCTCGGAACGACGCCGCTGCAGAACTGGCGCGGCCTCCTGTTCTCGGGAAACCGCGACGTCGCGAAGGACCTCGCGTCCCTGTCGATCGCCGACCAGTTCGATTTCACCGGCTACATGCTCGACCGCGTCATGACCTTGGAGCTCGAGCAGAACTGGAAGACATTCATCGAGGTATACCTCGAGGACTACCACGTCGTGCCGTTCCATCCGGGACTGGGCAACTTCGTCACCTGCGACGACCTGAAGTGGGAGATCGCCGACGCCTACTCGGCGCAGACCGTGGGGGTGAAGGACGGCTTCGCGAAGCCCGGCACCCCCGCCTACGCGAAATGGCACGAGGCCCTCACCCGCTACATGGACGGCAAGCCCGCGAGGCAGGGCGCCATCTGGTTCCTCTACTACCCGAACGTCATGCTCGAGTGGTATCCGCACGTCCTCGTCGTGAGTACTCTGCTGCCGCGCTCGCCGACGCACACCACCAACGTCGTCGAGTTCTACTACCCCGAGGAGATCGTGCTCTTCGAGCGCGACTTCATCGCCGCGGAGCAGGCGGCGTACATGGAGACCGCCGACGAGGACGACATCATCGCCAAGCGCATGGACCGCGGCCGGCGGGCCTTGTGGGAGCGCGGCGACAACGAGGTCGGGCCGTACCAGTCGCCGATGGAAGACGGCATGATGCACTTCCACGAGTACCTGAAGCGGGGGCTGGCGGCGCCGGCCTGAGTAGGCCGTCTAGGGCTATCCGGGCTCGAGCCCGTCCTCGGCTCCGGGCTCGACAAAGATGAAGAATGCCACAAGGCGAGCTGCCTCATAGGCTCCGAGTGGGGCGCGCGTTAGACCTCATGACCAGCGCGCTTGGTCCGCGCGTGAAACAAATAACCGATGGGAAAGAGGGACAGCCCGAGAACGGCGCTGACGAAATCAAGATAGTGACCAGCGCTGTCTCCGGCTCCCCAGCGCATCGAAGGAAACAGCTTGAGTGCTTCGCACACATGAGCAAGCACGACTACGATCAGGCATACGGCGCCGAGGACCTGGACGAGAGAGGATGCGGTCTTGGTTCGCGTGTACAACGACACAGCCCCAGAAAGCAGGATGAGGATTGGTACCAACGCAACCAAAGCTTTCACCAACGTCACGTTCATGACGTCACATGAGGCGTAACGTTCGCGCTGAGCCGCCGCCGAGCAGCAAAGCGACGAGGGTATCGCCGGCAAGCGAAGCGCGCTGGCGGCGATCGTTTCGAGCGCGGGGTTAGGCCAAGAGGCCATGCAGGAACCCTCGGGTTCTGCGGCTGTTAGTTGGACGGCCTGACGCACGCCTCTTTGGTCCCGGGAACACAACCTCCAACGCAGACCGCTTTGCCGCTACGATCCACCGTCGCTCCCCCGCGTGGTTGACTGGAACAAAGGACATTTCCGCGTTGATCTCTGACGCAGTAGCCGGGACCACAGAGCTGCTCGCCATATTGATCGTTCAACATGCCGCCTCCGGGCCTTGTACAAACGACATCACCGCGCTGATTCGCTGCGCAGGTTGAATCAGGTTGGCCACAGGCCACCTTTCCATTCTGATCCGTCACACAGCCCTGGGCGAGAACTAGAGTGGGAGCGATCCAAAGAACGGCCACGCCGACCAGAAATCTCGCAAGCCTATTCATGCGTGCCTCCTTGGGAGTCGTCCCAGTGCAGGCTCTGTCCGACGAGCGCGCCATGTCCGTGTGGCCTAACGTGGAGGTTACCGGCGCGCGACTTCGGACAGCAAACTAAGGCGCGATGCTTCACGCGCGTCCGGGTACACCGCCATGTTAAGAGTCTTTTCGAAACAGTCTTTTCCAGAACCCCGGATATGACGCCTTGATGAACTTGCGCATTTTGGGTTGATCATGAGCCGAATAGGCGTAGCTGAGAACCGCGATCTGGAACATGTTGAAGCAGTCCTCATCGGATAGAGTTTGCCCAGTATCAGCAAGGTGACTTTGGGCGAGCTCGGAAAGAAGAGTAAACGCATCTGCGCAATCCATACCCCAAAATTTGTTGTCGTAAGCATATGCGTTGGCCCGATCAATGAAGGACTCAACGCGAGGTTGCCAAATTACTGGCAGCATCGCTATCGTGCCGTTTAACCCCTGCACAATCTGAGCGAAGTTCTGTCTCCGAAGATGGTGAAAGATTAGTTCACCGAAGTACCTTCCCTTAACTCCAGCGCGAAACGCTGCGACGTCCAACAAAAGACTCCTAACATGAATTAGAGACCCTAAAGGTGCATTGTATTCCCCCTACTAATCAGGATGCTCCGCCCAGCTTCCCTAAAATCATGGAGTTAGAGGATTATGGTTTGTACGCTTGCCTCGCTCAATGCCTGGCGGGAGGAATCCCAAATCCGGCTCAGATTAAGATAGACGCATGATTCTCACCGCGCTCGTCAGCACGGAAATCCTCGAACCGCATCTCGCCGATCCCGACTGGATCGTCTTCGACTGCCGCCACGATCTCGCTGCGCCCGAGCGCGGCCGCAGTGAATACGCGATGTCGCACATCCCGGGTGCACGATTTCTGCATCTCGACGAAGATCTCTCCGCTCCGAAGACGGGAAGGAATGGGCGCCATCCGCTGCCCGGGCCACAGGTCCTCATGGAGAAGCTCGGGCGGGCGGGCGTCGACGCGAGAAAGCAGGTCGTCGCCTACGACGCGCAGGGCGGGATGGTCGCCTCGCGGTTGTGGTGGCTGCTGCGCTGGCTCGGGCATCTGCCCGTCGCGGTCCTCGACGGGGGCTGGGATCGGTGGATCAAGGAAGGGCGGCCGCAGACTGCCGAGATCCCGCGGCCTGCGCCGGCTCGCTTCAACGGAAAACCGAAGAGGATCGTGGTGAGCGCCGAGTCGGTGCGCTCGCAGCTCGACGACGGGACGACGCTTCTGCTCGACGCTCGCGCGCCCGACCGCTATCGCGGGCAGAACGAGACGATCGATCCGGTGGCCGGCCGCATTCCCGGCGCCCGCAACCGCCATTACCGCGACAATCTCGATGCGGGCGGGCGCTTCAAGGCTCCCGAGGCCCTGCGGCGGGAGTTCAGGGCGGTGCTCGGCGCGGCGAAGCCGGAGGATATCGTCAGCTACTGCGGCTCTGGGGTATCGGCCTGTCACAACCTTCTCGCGATGGAAGTGGCAGGCCTGCACGGCGCGCGCCTCTACCCGGGCTCGTGGAGCGAATGGAGCGCCGATCCGTCGCGCCCCATCGCCGCAGGCGATCCGGAAGCCATCTCGGGCGAGCCGCGGCCCGGAGAGCGATGATTGCCGATGCGGTCCTGGTTTTTCACGCCCTGTTCGTCCTTTTCGTCGTCGGGGGCCTCGTTCTCGTCCTCGCGGGCGCCCGGCGCTGGGGCTGGGTGCGCAATCGCGCGTTCAGGATCCTGCATCTGGCGGCGATAGCCTTCGTCACCGCCGAAGCTCTCCTCGGCTTCACCTGCCCTTTGACGATCTGGGACGACATGCTCAGAGGCGGCGTCTCCGAGCGCAGCTTCATCGGCCGCTGGGTCGCGCGCCTGCTCTACTACGATTTTCCAGAATGGGTGTTCGCGGCGGCGTATTGCGTGTTCGCCCTCGCGGTCGTCTGGGCGTGGCGCGCCGTGCCGCCGCGATCGCGCTCCGATAAAGCGCTATGATTTCGGAATGAAAGCGTATCTCGATCTCATGCGTCACGTGCTCGAGCACGGGCACAGGAAAAGCGACCGCACCGGAACGGGGACGCTGTCCATCTTCGGCTGGCAGATGCGCTTCGACCTCGCCGCCGGATTTCCGCTGCTCACCACCAAGAAGGTCCACTTCAAGTCGGTCGCCTACGAGCTGCTGTGGTTCCTGCGCGG
>DASSJA010000109.1:0-7590 GCA_035691445.1 Burkholderiales bacterium
CGACGGCGAGCCCACCTTCCTCGTCAGGGTTCGCAACTGGTGGCACGAGCTGCTGTACAGCAATGCCTCGATCGCCCAGGCCAAGAAGAACGCCCGCTTCCACTACGGCCCCGGCCAGGACTTCTATCGCGAGTGGCTCGACGAGGTCGGCATGGCTTATACCTGCTCGTGGTTCGCCGACGGGTCTAACACGCTCGAGGAGGCGCAGATCGCCAAGATGGACCACGTCTGCCGCAAGGTGCTGCTCAAGGAAGGCGACACCTTCGCCGACATCGGCAGCGGCTGGGGCAACCTGCTGTTCTACGCCTGGGACAAGTACAAGGCGCGCGGCACCGGCATCAATACCACCACCGAGCAGGTCGAGGAGACGCGAGCGGAGATCAAGCGCCGCGGACTCGAGGGCAAGGTAGAGGTGCTCGAGCGCGATTTCCGCGAGGTACCGCGCCAGTTCGACAAGCTGCTCTCGATCGGCACGCTCGAGCACGCGGGGCGCGATCAGCTCGGCGAGGTGATCAAGGCCCACGCCGATTACCTGAAGCCGGGCGGCCTGGGCGTGATCCATTTCATCGGCCACGTCGGCGTGCGCGACACCGAGTTCTGGATACGCAAATACATCTTCCCGGGGGGCTGGATCCCGAGCCTTGCCGAGGCGATCGACTGGTGCGAGCGCTGCGGCCTGGAAGTGGTGGACATCGAGAACCTGCGCCGAAACTACGCGCTGACGCTGGACGACTGGGCGCGCCGCTTCGACCGCAACTGGGAAAGGGTCCGCAGGCTCAATCCCGGCAAGTTCGACGAGCGGTTCCGGCGCATCTGGCGCACCTACCTCTGGTCCTGCGCGGAGATGTTCCGCTCGCCGCAGGGCAAGACCCATCT
Organism: Burkholderiales bacterium; assembly: GCA_035691445.1. Classification (GTDB taxonomy): domain Bacteria; phylum Pseudomonadota; class Gammaproteobacteria; order Burkholderiales; family SG8-39; genus VBDM01. The sequence goes on from DASSJA010000109.1 coordinate 877, forward strand.
CTTCCAGATCGTGGTGAGCAAGGGGAACATCGGGGACAACTACCCGATGAGCCGCGCCTTCCTGTACGCCAGCGATGAACCGGTACGAGGACAAGCTCGCGCAGCTGCGCGCTGAGCTGAGCGCGGGAGGCGCGGACGGGATCGGGCTCGCAAAGAGCACCTCGAATCTCTTCCGCGACCGCGAGGCGAAGGCGCGGCCCCGGGTGGATCTCTCCGCTTTCGACGAGGTAGTCGAGGTGGACTGGGTGCGTTCCCGTGTTTCCGCCGAGGGCATGACCACCTACGCCGATCTCGTCGACGCGACGCTTGCGCTCGGGGTGATGCCCTGCGTCGTGCCGCAACTGAAGTCGATCACGCTGGGGGGCGCCGCGGCCGGCGTCGGCATCGAGGCTTCGTCCTTTCGCTACGGCCTCGTGCACGACACGCTGCTCAGCCTGGACGTGCTCCTCGCCGACGGGACTGTCGTGACCTGTACTCCCGAGAACGAGCATCGCGACCTCTTCTACGGATTTCCGAACTCCTACGGCACGCTCGGCTACGCGCTCAAGGTCACGGCGCGCACGGTCGCGGTGAAGCCCTACGTGCGACTGGAGCACGTGCGGCACACGCGGCCGGAGAAGTTCTTCGAGGACCTCGAGGCGCGCTGCCGCTCGGACGCGGACTTCGTCGACGGGACGGTGTTTTCGGGCGACGAGATGTATCTGACGCTGGGACGTTTCGCCGACAGCGCCCCGCGCACCAGCGACTACACTTACGAGCATATCTACTACCGCTCGATACGCAAGGGCGGGACCGACTACCTCACCGTGCGTGACTTCATCTGGCGCTGGGACACGGACTGGTTCTGGTGCTCGAAGAATCTGTTCGTGCAGAACCCGGTGATCCGCAGGCTGGTCGGGCGCGAGCGCCTGAACTCGACGACCTACGCGAAAGTGATGCGCTGGAACAGCAAATGGGGGTTCACGCGCGCCTTCTCCCGCCTGGCCGGCAAAACCCCGGAGTCCGTCATACAGGACGTGGATATTCCCGTCGCGCGCGCGCCCGAATTCCTCGCGTTTTTCCTGAAGGAGATCGGCATACGCCCCGTCTGGATCTGCCCCATCGGCGGCTATGACGCCCAGGCGAGATTCCCGCTCTACCCGATCGATCCCAGGCTCCTCTATGTGAATTTCGGATTCTGGGACGTGGTGCAGGACAGGGTGCGGCGCGAGCCGGGCCACTACAACCGCAAGATCGAGCGCAAGGTCGCCGAGCTCGGCGGCGTGAAGTCGCTCTACTCCGACTCCTACTATCCGGAAGACGAGTTCTGGCAGCTCTACAACCGGCCCGCATACGAGGCGCTCAAGGCGCGCTACGACCCGAGGGGGAGATTCAGGAACCTATACGAGAAGTGCGTGCTCCGGCAGTAATCCCGCTCACTCGACGTGCACGCCGGCCTCGCGCACCATGCGGCCGTAGCGGGTGTGCTCCGAGGCAATGTAGGCCTTGACCTCATCCGGCCCCAGGTCGCCCGCCTCCATTCCATGATTGTCGAGGAAGCGCTTCATCGGCTCGAGTGCAAGGACGCGCCGCACCTCCTTGGCGAGCCGCTGCACGAGAGGATCGGGCGTGCCGGCCGGCGCGATCAGGGCGAACCAGGCGGCAGCCTCCAGGGGATAGCCGAGCTCGGGCAGCGTCGGCAGGTCGGGCGCGACCGGGGAGCGGCGCGAATCGACCAGCGCGAGCGGCCGCAGCGCGCCCGAGCGGACGTGCGCTGCTGCGTCGACGAACACCGGGAAGAACATGAATTGCACGTCTCCCGAGAGCAAAGCGGCGACGCCCTGCTGGATCCCCTTATAGGGCACGTGAACGACGTCGATGCCGGCGCTCCGCCGCAGCATCTCGCCGAGCAGGTGAGTGGTGGACCCGGTGCCGATCGAGCCGTAGTTGAGCTTGCCGGGATGCGCGCGCGCAAGGGCGACGAGCTCGTCGACCGACTTCGCCGGCACGGCCGCGCTCACCACCAGCACGATGGGCACGCGCGCGAGCAGCGCGATCGGCGCGAAATCCTTGAGCGGATCGTAGGGAAGGTGGGAGTTGAGGTGGGGACCGATGGCGAGATTGGTGGTGGCGCCGACCGCGATGGTATAGCCGTCGGGAGCCGACCTCGCCAGGCGCGTCATCCCGATCGCGCCGTTCGCCCCGGACACGTTCTCGACCACCAGCGGCTGACCGAGCGTCGTGTACTGCGCGAAGGCCCGGCCCAGAACGTCGCTGCTGCCCCCGGGAAAGGAGACGATGAGCCGGATCGGCTTCGCAGGGTAGTCCTGCGCCGCGGCGACAGCGCCAAGCGCAGCCAGAGCAAGCGCCGCGAGTATGCGTAGGCAAAGCCGGTTCACCGGGTTGATGGTAGATTACTTCGGCCATGTTCGCCCAGATCAATCACGTGGCCATCATCAGCCACCAGTACAGCACGCTCGGCAGGTTCTATGAGTCCGTGTTCGGGCTGAAGTATTCCGGCCCGGGCCGCCCGGCATCGGCGATCACCATCGGCGACGGCTACGTGGGCCTGAACCTCATTCCGCGGCGCGACGGCTACGTCGGCGGAATCGATCATTTCGGCATGCTGGTCGATGACGTCGAGCCCGTGCTCGAGCGCATGACGCGCAAGCACAGGAACGCGGCGATCGTGAAGCGGCCCTCGACGCGGCCCTTCGCCGCCTACAGCGGCCACGATCCCGACGGCAACGTCTTCGATCTCGCGCAGAAGAAACAGGACACGCGCAAGGAAGTCTATGCCGAGATCGCGGGCGGAGGCTGGGCGCAGGACCGCTACGTCAACAAGTTCGCCATCCGCACGCCCAGCGCGGAAGAATGCGCGGAATTCTATCGCGACGTGTTCGAGCTCGAACCCGTGAAACGCAGCTCGGGATCGGTGGGTTACTCCTTGACCGACGGACGCGTGACGCTCGCGGTCCTGCCCTGGTCGATCCCGGCGTTCGAGGGCATGTCCATCAAGCGCCCGGGGCCGGACCATATCGGCTTTCATGTCGAGAATCTGGATGCGTTCAAGGCGCGGGTCGCGGAAGTGGCCGGGATGAATCCCTATCTCGCCGGCGTGCCGCTCGGCGGCAGCCCGGAATCCGATGTGCGCAAGCGCTTCTTCGCGGGTCAGGCGGGCGGCAAATGGCAGATGTCCGACCCCGACGGGAACTGGATCGACATCACCGACGAGTGAGGTAACGAGCGCGCCCGCGCGCTAGCGCTACGCCACGTCGATGTGGACGCCTTCGATGTCGGTCAGGTGAAAGCGGCCGAGCGGGCATTTCTGGAGCAGTTTGAGGCGCGCTTCGCCTTCCGGGCCGTAACCGAGCGCACGCGTGCGCATGTGCGGGTTCTCGCCGATCAGGAACTCCATGTCCTTCTTCACCTGGTCGACCGACTCCACCTTGAAGCCGATATGATCGAGCCCCGTGCGCGCGGGGTCCTGTCCGTAATAGTCCGCGATCTTCCAGGGAATGATCACCAGCGTCACGCGTCCGTCGGAGAGATAGAAATTGCCGTCCTCATTTCCGTCCCCATGCCGGTCGAGCAGCGCCAATCCAAACACCTCCGCGTAGAACCGGGCGCAACGCTCGGCGTGGCGCGTGCGCAGCGCGATATGCGAGATCGTGCGCGGCTGGACCCAATCGTTCTCGGCGTAGACGTCCTTCTGCGAGCCCGAGCTCCTCTGCGACAGATCGAAGACGTTGGTGTCGGGATCGTGCACGCTGTAGGCCGCGAAGGGGCGGATGGGCGGTCGCTTCACGGCGCCCAGGGACGAATCGAATTTCGCGATGCGCGCGATCGTGTCCTCGACATCGTCGACTTCGATGCCGAAATGATCGAGCCCGCTCGTGCGCCCGTCGCGGCGCGGAATCAGGTTCATGCCGACATAGCCGTCCCCCAGCACCACCGAGCGCGCGGGCCGGGGCTTGCTCGACGGCTTCATGCCGAACAGGGATTCGTAAAACCGGCCGTTCAAGGCATAGAGATCGGACGTGATGGCGACGTGGTTGACGCGCGAAGCCACGGACCGCCTCCCAGAAGAAAAGATCAGGCGGTCGCGACCGCGCGCGCCGCGAGCCCCGGCATGTCGAAGCCGCGCGCCTCGAGCTCGACGACCAGCGCCTTGCCCTGCGCGGCGCCGAGCTCGACCAGCGGCGGGCGCACCGTCGCCCACTCCTGATCGCGCGCGTAATGCGCGATCACGGCCTTCAGCGCCGCCATCATGGGGTATTTCTGCATGATGTTGCGCGTGGCGCTGATGTCCTTCTGCAGCGCGCCGGCGTCCGGGCCGCGCCAGCCCTGGAACACCTTGTCGATCGCGCCCGGGTTGATGTTGCCGGTCGCGGTGATGCAGCCCTTTCCGCCGTTCTTCATGTTGTCGAGCAGGAACACTTCGCTTCCCGCGAATACGTCGAAGCCGGACTTCGCGAATGCATCGAGCATCGCCCTGGTGTTGGACCAGTCGCCCGAGGAATCCTTGACCCCGGCCACCGTTCCCGGGAATTTCTTCAGCAGCCGCTCGATCAGGGCGAGCGTGATCGGGACCTGCGACACCGGGGGGATGTGATAGAGGTAGAGCTGCAGGCGCGCATCGCCGACGCGCTCGATCACCTCGGCAAAATTCCGGTACAGCCCATCGTCGGAAACTCCCTTGTAGTAGAAGGGCGGCAGCATCAGCACACCCGCACAGCCCAGCGCCACGGCGTGGGCGGTAAGCCGGACCGAGTCGGTCAGAGCCGAGCAGCCGGTGCCCGGCATCAGCGCCGCCGCCGGCACACCCTCCTGGATCAGCGTCTCCAGCAGCACCATGCGTTCCTCGATCGAAAGGGAGTTGGCTTCGCTGTTGGTGCCGAACACGGCAAGGCCGCGGCAGCCGTTCGCGAGCAGCCACTTGCAGTGGCGCACGTAGCGTTCGGCATCGGGGGAGAGGTCGTGCTTGAAGGGCGTTACCGCCGGAGCGAGGACGCCTGAGAGTCGTGTCGGAGCGGTCATGGTGGATGTCTTGCGAAAAATCAGCCGACATTATCGCACCGAAAATGCCCCCTGGCAGGCGTCGACGTTTGACAAACGCAGGTCCCACGCCTAACCTCGCTCAGCGACAAGAATCGATTCTCATAGAGGAGACAACGATGGTCCGTATCGCATCCCGACTCGCGCTCACCGCTGCCCTCGCCGCGGGTTCGGCCGCGGCCTGCGCTCAGGAGGTCACCCTGCGCGTGGTGAGCGCCTTCCCCGAGAACCTGTACTACGTCAAGCGCCTGACCGACTGGATAGCCAGGGTCAACGCGGGCGGCAAGGGCAACCTGCAGCTCAACTTCATCGGCGGGCCCAAGGCGATCCCGACCTTCGAGGTCGGCAACGCCGTGAAGACCGGCGTCGTCGACATCGCGATGAGCACGGGCGCGTACTACACCAACCTCATGCCCGAGGCCGACGCGCTCAAGCTCACCCAGGTTCCGGCCGCGACTCTGCGCAAGAACGGCGCCTACGACTACATCAACAAGGTCTGGAACGAGAAGGCGAACATGCAGTACCTCGCGCGCGTCGTCGACGACACGCCGTTCCATCTCTACATCAACAGGAAGATCGACAAGCCCGACCTCACCGGGATGAAGATCCGCATCACGCCGGTTTACCGCGACTTTTTCCAGGCGCTCGGCGCGACCGTGGTGCAGATCGCCCCCGGCGAGGTGTACACGGCGCTCGAGCGCGGCGTCGTGGACGGCTACGGCTGGCCGATCCACGGGTTGTTCGACCTCAACTGGCAGGAGCACACCAAGTACCGCGTCGATCCGGGCTTCTATAACGCCGAGGTGTCCTTGATCATGAATCTCGACAAGTGGAAGGCGCTGACGCCGAAGCAGCGCGACTACCTGCAAAAGCAGGTGCTCGCTTTCGAGGCGGAGAACCGCGAATGGAAGGGATACAACGCCGAAGAGGCGAAGCGCCAGGCGAAGGCCGGCATCCAGACCATCCATTTCAGCCCCGCACAGGCCAAGAGGTACTACGACGAAGCCTACGAGGTGGGCTGGGCGGCGATCATCAAGGCAAGCCCGGAGCACGGACCGAAGATGAAGACGCTGTTCTCGAAGTGACGCGCGGCCGTGGAGGCGCTTTCCCAGTGGCACGGGAGGATCCTGAACGCGCTCGCGCTCGCGGCTTGCGTGATCCTGTTCCTGATGACCATGATGATCTGCGCGGATGTGCTCCTGCGCAACGTGCGGCTCATTCCGGGCGTGGACGGCCTTGCCTGGAGCAACGAAATCTCCGAGATGGCGCTCTACCTCGTCACCATGCTCACCGCGCCCTGGCTCCTGCGCCAGGGCCGGCACATCCGCGTGGACGTCGTCCTGCGCATCATTCCCAAGCGCCTGGGTTGGTACTGCGAATGGGCCTCGGACGCATTCGCCTTCGCTTCGTGCGTCGCGATGTCGCTCTACGGCGGCCGCGCGGCGATGGCGAGCTGGAAGGCGGGCTCGATGTCGGTGAAGACGCTGGAGATGCCGGAATGGTGGCTGCTCGCGCCCCTGCCGGCCGCTTTCCTGCTCCTGGCGATCGAGATGCTGTTCCGCATGCGCAGGCTCCAAGCCGCCGAGCGAGCGCCGCGCGACGACGCCGTGTCCGCCGGCTGAACGCGGTCGCTGCGCGTGTCCTGGGAAGCCGCCGCGTGGTTCATGCTCGGTGGCT
>DASSJA010000110.1:0-4342 GCA_035691445.1 Burkholderiales bacterium
CGTGCTACAGGGACCGCAGGAAGTTGAGCAGATCCTGCTTCTGGCCTTCGCCGAGGGCGTCGAAGTTGTTGATGACGCCATTGGCTTCCGACGCGTTGTTCTGCGCCGCGCTTCCGCTCCGATGCTCGTGGATAGCCCGCACCAGGTTCGAGGTCCGGCCGTCGTGCAGGAAGAAAGCGCGCTGTCCCAGTCCCCACAGCGGGGCGGAGCGGAACTCCGTGGGACCCGCCTGTCCCTGGCTGACGCCGTCCGCCAGCCCCGGACCCATGTCGTGCACCAGCAGATCCGAGTAGAGGTTCACCGGCTTGTTGCTCAACGCCGCGACCGTGGTCGTGCCCGTGGTGAACGAGGGCGTGTGACAGAGCGCGCAGCCGACGCTGCTGAACAACGCCCTGCCGCTCGTGATCGACGTGGCGCCCCCGGGTGTGGTCGTCGAAGGCGCGGGCGGCGCGAGGAAGCGGGAGAAATTCGCGAAATTCCGGATCGCCGTCGTCGCCTCGAGGGCGGTGGCGGCGTCCATGTTCTGGGTGTCGTTGGGCACGCCCGCGAACTGGCATTGCGCAGTCTCGTCACGCTCGGTCTGGAACAGATCGTTCGTGATGCCCATTTCCACGTTGTAGGCCTCGCCCGCGAACAGCAGCAGGGACTTGTTCTGAGCCTTCCAGCCGAAGCGCGCGATGGTGCCGTCGTTGCCGTTGTTGTTGGTCTGGCCCGAGATCGTGCGCCCGTTGACGGCGAAATTCGGGCGGCCCCTGATCCCCAGATTCCGCTTCTGGGTCGTGTTGGCTACCTGGTTCGCGACGATCTGGGCGTCGGGGATCATCTCCACCAGGCCCGCGCCGAAGGTCGGCGTGGGAATGCGGAAGATCACGTTGTTGTTCGCGAGCTGGGCGGCGAAGTCGGGCTGCCGGAGCGAACATCCGGTCGCGCCGGTTCGGTTGGTAATCGTGAAGATCGCATGCACGCCGCCGTCGGGCGTTCCGTCGGCGTTCTTCACGAATCTCGCTTCGCGCACCGGCCCGTTCGCCGCGACGAAGGACGGGAGCAGGTCGGTGCCGCCGTCCCGGGTGGCGAATGCGACCTGCGGATTCGCGGAGGGGCTCGAGCCGCCGGGCGAGGGCGCCATGTGGCAGCCGCCGCAGCTGTCGAGATTCATCCTGGGCCCGAGGCCGTCGGCGACATTCTCGGCGGTGGTGAAGTCGGCTTTGCCCGCGTTGAAGAACGCCAGCTGGTTCGTGCTCAAGCCGGAAAGCGGATTGCCCGCGGCGGCGGCCCCGCCTCGCACGCCGGGATCGGCGGCCCGGCCCGTGCCGGCCGGATCGAAGGTCCCGAAAGTGAACGGCGAAGCGAGATCGATCTGAAACAGGAACAGACTGACCACCGCCAGCGTGAAGCACAGGGAGGATGCAGTTTTTCTCATAGCCTTCCTTCTCGGAAAAAAGAATTTCCTCCCGCGTGCGTTGAGGAATAAGCGGGCAGCAACGGTCGTGCCAGCCGCGCGTGTTCCCGCAACTTCAAGCAGTTAGCCGATCGCGCTCGCAAGCACGCGGGCTTCATTCGTCGTTTCGCGGCGACGCAGAGTGAAGCGCGGAGGACTAAGGAACTGATTTTCGGATGCTTCGCGCGTCTCTCCGCAGCGACAGCGCGCGGTGCGGGTCTCTCAACCCACTGATAACAAGACGGACCGGCGCAAGAAAATCGCTCCGCGTTCGAATGCAAACCGCATTTGCCGATAACCGATACGGGCGCACGCACTCGGTTCGCGCATCGGAACCGCAGCGATCGACAGCATTGCGAAGGACGAGCAACGAAGGAGAACCGCAAGGGAGCTGGTGGGCGGTACTGGGATCGAACCAGTGGCCCCTCCCGTGTGAGGGGAGTGCTCTACCGCTGAGCTAACCGCCCGCGCGTCGGATTTTATCAAATCCAGAGGGCCGCGCCGCCCGGTGTCGCGCTTTCCATCACCGACTTCCGCGTCACGTACAATGCGCGACGATGGTCCGAACCCGCTTCGCGCCCAGCCCCACCGGCTACCTCCACATCGGCGGCGCCAGGACGGCGCTGTTCTCCTGGGCTTACGCGCGGCGCCACGGCGGGAAATTCGTTCTGCGGATAGAGGACACCGACCTCGAGCGCTCCACCCAAGCGTCCGTGCAGGCGATCCTGGACGGCATGCGCTGGCTGGGGCTGGACTGGGACGAGGGGCCGCTTCACCAGATGCGGCGGCTCGATCGCTACCGGGAGATCGCCGAGCGGCTGCTTCGCGACGGCAAGGCATACCGCTGCTACTGCACCAGGGAGGAGCTGGAGCAAATGCGCGCGGGGCAGCGCGCCCGCGGGGAGAAGCCGCGCTACGACGGGCGCTGGCGCGATTCGAAGAAGGCGCCGCCGGCGGGGGTGGCGCCGGTCATCCGTTTCAAGAACCCGCTCGACGGCGAGGTGACATTCAACGACCTGGTCAAGGGGCCGATCACGATCTCCAACGCCGAGCTCGACGACCTGGTGCTGCTGCGCGAGGACGGCGTGCCGACCTACAACTTCGGAGTCGTCGTCGACGATCTCGACATGAACATCAGCCACGTGATCCGCGGCGACGATCACGTCAACAACACACCGCGGCAGATCAACATCTTTGCCGCGCTCGGTGTGGAGCTCCCGAAGTTCGCGCACGTGCCCATGATCCTCGGCGCCGACGGCGAGCGTCTGTCGAAGCGCCACGGCGCGGTGAGCGTGATGCAGTACGCCGAGGACGGATATCTCCCCGAAGCCCTCGTGAACTATCTCGCGCGGCTCGGCTGGTCTCACGGGGACGAGGAGATTTTTTCGAAATCGCAGCTCGTCGAGTGGTTCGACCTGGCGCACGTCAGCCGCTCGCCCGCGCAGTTCGATCCGGAGAAGCTGCGCTGGCTGAATCACGAGTACATGAAAAAGGTTTCGGACGCCCGTCTGGCCGAGCTGATGAAGCCGCACTTCGAGCAGCAAGGCGTGAGATTGACTGACGGTCCCGCGCTCGAAATGGTGTCCAACCTGATCAAATCGCGCAGCGCAACAGTGGTGGCGGGTGTGGTCGCAGCGGAACCGTTCTACCGAAATGCCGAGGCACCAGCGGAGGAGCTCCGCAAGACCCTCACCGATCAAGTCAGACCGGCCCTCGCAGACCTGACCAAGCGGTTCGCCTCGATCGATGATTGGAACGAAGCTTCGGTGATGGGCGCCTTGAACGCCGTTCTGAAGGAACGCAGCCTCAAGCTCCCCCAGCTAGCAATGCCTCTGCGGCTCATCGTCCTCGGCCGGGCGGAGACTCCGAACATCGGCCCGACGCTTGCGGTCGCCGGGAAGAAACGCGTGCTCGAGCGTCTCCGGAGGTACGCGGGTGCATGATATAATCCGCGCCCTTGCGTGGGGGTATAGCTCAGCTGGGAGAGCGCTTGCATGGCATGCAAGAGGTCACCGGTTCGATCCCGGTTACCTCCACCAGTCCGAGATCCGCAGTCCCGATCGTCTAGAGGCCTAGGACATCGCCCTTTCACGGCGGTAACAGGGGTTCGAATCCCCTTGGGGACGCCATTCCGATATTACTGCCTGTCTGAATGTCGGCTCTCGACCCGAAGCGGCCATTCGCTAAGCGCCAGAGGACTTCAACCTTTGCGCCTCGGTTGTCGCACCAGTTTCGACATACTGCACCTGCGGGATCCAGTTGCGCTTCCTTCTGGCAAGGCGAACTTCTTCGCTCTCGCCATCGAAGTGTGCCGGTGCATGGCGAAGCAGCGATGGTTCAACACCTTCGAACGCGTTGACGCTCACCACTGCGAAGAGTTGATTGTCGATCTCGCTGGTGACCAACGGGACGATGCCACAGCGAGAGCAGACATGGAACTCGGCGGTGCGCGTTCCGAACGCGTACTTGGATACGAGCGCCGGCTCTTTGACCTTGACTGACAACGAGCCATTCGGATTGGACGTCCAGACGCCTCCGTGCTTGGAGCAGAAAGAGCAACCGCAGGCGCGCGCAGGAATTTCGAGCGGGTCCGGTTCCCACATGAGCGCGAACGAGATGTTCCCGCAATGACAGCGTCCGTTGATGAGCATGAGTCGCTCCGTCGTGGGTTGCGGCGTCTAACGTATAGTGACCTTCCGAAATGCCGCGTATTATGGCACTGCCAGTGGCGCCTTCTACAAATTCGACGCTTGGTCGCAGACAATCTAGCTCCGTCACCATGAAGGCCGTCGTCATCCGCGAATTCGGGCCGCCCGAGGTTATGCAGCTCGAGGAAGTGCCGAAGCCCGCGCCGGAGGCGGGCGAGGTGCTCGTCAAGGTCCACGCCGTGTCGGTGAACCGCAC
>DASSJA010000111.1:0-3426 GCA_035691445.1 Burkholderiales bacterium
GACGATCACGATGGCCCCCGGAAGTCGTACCCGCCTCCGGCCGGAAAGGAAGCGACGATGTGCATCGCGCGATTGGAGTAGGCTTGCGCCGGTGCGGACGGGCTTGCTCCGGCGAGCGGCGCAGCTAGAATCGAGACGGGAACGATGCGCGTCATGCTCGGATACACGGGGTCTCCTCTCATGCAGACTATGACAAAATTTCGTGCCGCTGTCAGCGCGGGCGTCGTCGCGGCATCGCTTGCGCTCGCGGCGCAAGCGCAGGATTATCCCTCCAGGCCGGTTCGGGTCGTCGTCCCCTTCGCGCCGGGCGGGCCGAACGACATCATCGCGCGCCTGGTCGCGCAGAAGCTCACCGAGGCCTGGGCGCAACCCTTCCTGGTCGAGAACCGCGCCGGCGCCGGAGGCAACATCGGCACCGACTATGTGGCGAGGAGCGCGCCCGACGGCTATACGCTGCTTTCCGCCGGCCCGGGCAGCCTCATCATCAATCCGCTGATGGGGAAAGTCCCTTACGACACGGAGCGCGACTTTGCGCCCGTGAGCCTGATCGCCACGGCGCCGAACGTTCTCGCTGTGCAGCCCTCCTTGCCCGCCAAGTCGGTGAAGGAGCTGATCGCGCTGGCGCGCGCCCGGCCCGGTAGGATCAACTATGCGTCGGGCGGCGTGGGCAGCACCCCGCATCTGGCCGGTGCCCTTTTTGCGGCGATGGCCGGCATCGATCTCGCGCACGTCCCATACAAGGGGACGGGGCCGGCGGTTACCGATCTCGTCGGCGGCCGGGTTCAAATCGCCTTCCTCGGGATCCCGACGGTGCTCCCGCACCTCCGCTCAGGCAAGCTGCGGGCCCTTGCCGTGACCGGACTGCGCCGCTCGCCCGAGCTGCCCGATGTGCCGACGGTGGACGAATCCGGGGTTCGCGGATACGAAGTGAGCCCGTGGTACGGCCTGCTTGCCCGCGCGGGAACGCCACGCGAGATCGTCGCGCGGATCAGCGCTGCGGCGACGAAAATCGTGCGAGACCCCGCGATGAAAGAAAAACTCGCCGCTCAAGGCGCGGAGGCCGAGGGAAGCACGCCGGAGCAGTACGCGTCGGTCATCCGGGCGGACACCGCTACCTGGACGCGCGTCATCGAGCGCGCCGGCCTCCGCGCTGGCGCCGAAAAAGGAATGGGAAAATGAGCAGCATCCGTCCGCGCGGCGTCAGGTTTTGCCGAAATACGGCCAGCTTGCGCCCTTTCCAGGTCCTGTCTTGCGCCGGGGTCCAGGCTGTTTGATAATGGATATCAGAGGCTTATCGGTCTCCTGGAGGTCTGGCACGGGGCTTGCAGCCAGAAGGAGGTCCTTGACCTTCCGGAACGGAGGAGGGCGGCTTCATGCGCATACACAACAAGAGCCAGGCTGGATTCACGATCATCGAGATCATGATCGTCGTCATGATCATCGGCGTGCTCGCGGCGATCGTCTTGCCGAACGTGCGGAGTTACGCAGTCCGAGCGAAGATGTCCGAAGCGATGCTTGCGCTGGCGCCCTGCAAGGACGTCGTGAGCGAGGTCTACCAATCCCAGAGCGGACTTCCCGATGCCGGCAGCTGGGGCTGCGAAGGGACCAACGTGTCCACGTACGTGTCGCAGGTCGACACCACAGAGTTCGGAACGATCAGGGTCATGCTGCGTGGGTTCAACGACGGCAGGCTGGACTCCCATGAAATCACCCTCGCGCCGCTCGACAGCTCGGGCAATCTGCCCACAGGACCGGATTTCACTGTGAGGTCGTGGCGCTGCGGCAGTCCGGTCGACGGCACCGACATTCTCCCCCGATACATCCCTCTGTACCTTCCGGCCGGTTGCAGAGGTTGACGCCGCAAGGCTGGCGGGGCCATCATCCGGTCTCCCGTCGAGTCAAGTAAGTCGCTTTCCCCCAATACTGGAGAGAACAATGTCGGTCTCGCGTTCCGCGAGGATGTGGTTGTCCGCGCTGGCTCTTTCCGCGGTCGCCGCCTGCGTTTTCGCGCAGCCCAGGGCCGAGTTTCAGCCCGAGGTGGGGCAGTCCGGCAAGGACGTAGTGTGGGTGCCTTCGCCGCAGGAATTGGTGGACAAGATGCTCGACATGGCGAAGGTCACACCCAACGACTTCGTGATCGACCTCGGTTCCGGGGACGGACGTACTGTGATCACCGCCGCGAGGCGCGGGGCGCGCGCCCTCGGCATCGAATACAACCCTGATATGGTCGCGCTATCCAAGCGCAACGCGGCGAAGGCCGGGGTGGGCGGCAAGGCTAGCTTCGTGGAAGCCGACATATTCAAGTCGGACCTTTCCAAGGCCACGGTGATCACGATGTTCCTGCTCACCGACCTGAACCTCAGGCTGCGGCCGACGATTCTCGCGCTCAAGCCGGGGACCCGCATTGTTTCGAACACCTTCAGGATGGGGGAGTGGGAGCCCGACCAGACCGTCGAGCTTGGTTGCGATACCTATTGCACGGCCTATCTGTGGATCGTCCCGGCGCGCGTCGAGGGGCGTTGGCGTAGCTCGCAGGGCGAGCTCGTCCTCAAGCAGGAATTCCAGAAAGTCTTTGGGACGCTCAGCTCCGGAAACATTGCGGCACCCCTCGGCAGGGGCAGCCTGCTCGGAGACGAGATCAGATTCATGGCTGCGGGAGCCGAATATCACGGCCGCGTGAAGGGCGACGCGATCGAGGGCACCGTAAGCTCCAAGGGAGCCTCCACGGCCTGGAAGGCGATGCGCTGAGCGGCGCTAGTCGATCTTCACGCCGATCGCCTTCACGACTTCGCCATATTTGGCGTATTCCGTGCGGATCAGCGCGGCGAATTCCTCCCGCGTGGAGATGAAGGGCTCCAGGCCCCCGACTTTGAGCACTTTCTCGCGCATGTCCGTGCCGGTCAGCAAGCGGTTGATCTCGCCGTGAAGCTTCGTGAGCAGGGGTTCCGGCACGCCGGAGGGCGCGAAAATCCCGATCCACGCCGTGACCTCGAGCCCCGGAAAGACTTCGCTCAAAGTCGGAAGATCGGGGAACGCGGGAGATCGCTTCTTGCCCGCGACGGCGAGACCGCGCAACCGTCCCGCCTTGATGTGCCCGGTCACTGAATTTCCGCCGAACATCACCGGAACCTCCCCCGCGAGAAGGGCGACCGTCGCCGGGCCGCCGCCTTTGTAAGGCACGTGCACCAGTTCGATGCCCGCGCGGGCCTTGAGCATCTCCATCGTCAGGTGGTGCTGGCTTCCGTTGCCGATCGAGGCGTAAGCGAGTGGCGGCTTCGCCTTCCGCGCAAAGTCCAGGAATTCCCGCAAATCCTTCACCGGCAGCGCCGGGTTGGCCGCCAGCACCATCTGCGTGGTGACGAGCGTAGCAACCGGGGCGAGGTCCTTAAGCGTGTCGAACGGCAGGTTCGCATACAGATGCGGGCT
>DASSJA010000112.1:0-5445 GCA_035691445.1 Burkholderiales bacterium
CTACGCGAGCCGGGCAGGACGTCCGTAGCGGGACTGCCCCTGGATTTCGGGAAAGTAGCCGTACCGGCCTATGTTCTTGCGACGCGCGAAGACCATATCGTTCCGTGGCGCACGGCGTATCGGACGACGCAATTGGTAAAGGGCGAATCGCGCTTCGTTCTCGGCGCGAGCGGTCACGTTGCCGGGATAGTCAATCCCGCTTCCAAGAACAAGCGAAGCTATTGGACCGGCGGAAGTCCGCCGGCCGATGCGGAGGAATGGCTCGCCGGGGCGACCGAGACGCCGGGAAGCTGGTGGACCGACTGGAGCGGCTGGCTCGAACCTTCCGGCGGCGGGAGGGTAAATGCCCCTGCGCGCTTGGGCAGCGCCGAGTACAAGCCGCTGGAGCCCGCGCCGGGTCGCTACGTCAGACAGCGGATCGCATGAGCTTCATTTAGAAAAAAGTGTTCGGAGGGCAAGCCATGACGATGGCGACAGGGACGATGCAGGCGGGCAGTCACCCGGGCGCGGAGCCGGCAAAAAAAACCGGAGACTCGCCAAGGCAGCGCATCGCCTTCGTGAGCGGGGGGATGGGCGGAATCGGCACAGCGGTGTGCCGGCGCCTGGCGCGCAGCGGCGTGAAAGTCGTCGCCGGCTGCCTGCCCGCATACGAGAGGAAGGACGCCTGGCTCGCGCAGATGGAGGAAGAGGGCCTGCAGATCTACGCGGCGGAGGGCAACGTCGACGACTTCGGATCCTGCGCGGACATGTTCTATCAGATCGGCAAGGTGATCGGGCCGGTGGACATTCTGGTCAACAACGCCGGCATCACGCGCGACGCCATTTTCAAACGCATGTCGCCGGCCGACTGGTACGCGGTGATGAATACCAATCTCAACAGCGTCTTCAACGTCACGCGCCAGGTAATCGAGGGCATGATGGAGCGCGGCTGGGGCCGCGTCGTCAACATCTCCTCCGTAAACGCCCTCAAGGGTCAATTCGGTCAAACCAACTATTCGGCGGCCAAGGCAGGCATGCACGGGTTCTCCAAGGCGCTCGCACAGGAAGTGGTAAAAAAGGGAGTGACGGTCAACACCGTGTCGCCGGGCTACGTCCAGACGGATATGGTCAAAGCCATGAAACCGGGGATTCTCGAATCGATCGTTCAGCAGATCCCGATGGGACGGCTCGCGCAGCCCGACGAGGTGGCCGGCCTCGTCGCCTACCTTGCCTCCGAGGAGGCCGGTTACATCACCGGAGCGAACATTTCCATCAACGGCGGGCTCCACATGGCCTAGGTTGCGGGCGGTGCAATAATCCCGAAGAATGGTCCAGGCGCCGAATCGAACCCTAGGAGAAGTCATGTCAAAGCGGCTCGCGCTGGTCACCGGCGGCATGGGAGGGCTGGGTGAGACGATCAGTACGAAGATGGCCGACGCGGGATATCGCGTCGCCGTAACCTACTCCCCCTCGAACAAGGCGGTCGATCAGTGGACGGCTGCGATGAAATCGCGCGGCTACGATTTTCACGCGCATGCGTGCGACGTCGCCGATTTCGACTCGTGCAGGGCTTGCGTGGATCTCGTTACCCGCAGCCTGGGCCCGGTGGATATCCTCGTCAACAATGCCGGCATCACCCGCGATATGACCTTCCGGAAGATGACCAAGGCGGATTGGGACGCGGTTCTGCATACGAATCTCGATTCGGTCTTCAACATGACCAAACAGGTGTGCGACGGGATGGTGGACCGCGGCTGGGGGCGGATCATCAACGTTTCGTCGGTGAACGGCTCGAAGGGCGCTTTCGGCCAGACCAATTACGCGGCGGCAAAGGCCGGCATGCACGGCTTCACCAAGTCGCTCGCGCTGGAAGTGGGGAGGAAGGGCGTGACTGTCAACACCATCTCCCCGGGCTACATCGGAACCAAAATGGTGACGGCGATCCCGAAGGAAATCCTCGATGCGAAAATCCTTCCGCAGATTCCAATCGGTCGCCTGGGCAGACCCGAGGAGATTGCGGGCTTGATCATTTATCTCTGCTCGGAGGAGGCCGCGTTCGTGAACGGGGCCAATATCGCGATCAACGGCGGACAACACATGGCGTAGGCGCGGCGGAGAGGGAGTTCCAGG
This sequence comes from Burkholderiales bacterium, assembly GCA_035691445.1. Taxonomy (GTDB): domain Bacteria; phylum Pseudomonadota; class Gammaproteobacteria; order Burkholderiales; family SG8-39; genus VBDM01. The sequence continues at coordinate 2,110 of DASSJA010000112.1, forward strand.
AGCAGCCGGCCGGGCCGATGGAAGACGGCCGGAAACTCCAGTATCATGTGGCACCGCAACAACACGTAACGGAACGAGGCTAGGGTCCATGTCTGAGCCCGCCCGACTGATCAAGAAGTACCCCAACCGCCGCCTCTACGATACCAGGACGAGCGTGTACATCACGCTCGCGGACGTGAAGAAGCTCGTGGTGGAAGGGGAAGAGTTCCAGGTGGTTGACGCCAAATCCGGCGAGGACCTGACCCGAGCTATCCTGCTGCAGATCATCCTGGAGGAAGAGGCGGCGGGCGCGCCGATGTTTTCGTCCGACGTTCTCGCGCAATTCATCCGGTCCTACGGGAACGCCATGCAGGGGATGCTGGGCGCCTATCTCGAACGCAACATGCAGCTTTTCGGCGAGATCCAGAAGAGCCTGCGTGAGCAGTCGCAGAAAGTCTACGGCGAGCCCGCCAAGTTCAACGAGGACCTGTGGAAACAGTTCATGAGCTTTCAGGGGCCTGCAATGCAAAGCCTGATCTCGGCGTACCTGGAACAAAGCCGCAACGTATTCATGCAGATGCAGGAGCAGCTCCAGAACCAGACCCGCACCATGTTCTCCGGATTCACGTTCCCGGGCTTTCCCGGCATGCCGGGGTTCGGCGCGCAACCGGGCGGCGCCCAGGCTGCAGGCGACAAGAATTCCTCCGGCGAGGAAAAAAAAACCTGAGTTCTTGCGCGAGAGGGCTTTCCCACCGGCGCGCGTCTGGATTTGAAAACGAAAAGGGTCTTCCCCGTACGCTTGGCATTTCCCGCTACGCATGACCTCGCCTAGGCGCTCGGCAGCGACACCGAAGGTCGGGTTCGTCTCGCTCGGCTGTCCCAAGGCGCTGGTGGATTCCGAAGGCATCCTCACGCGCCTGCGCGCGGAGGGCTATGCGATCTCACCCTCGTACGCCGGGGCCGACCTCGTCGTCGTCAACACCTGCGGATTCATCGAAGCGGCTGTGGCGGAGTCTCTCGATGCGATAGGCGAAGCGATCGCGGAGAACGGCCGCGTTATCGTCACCGGCTGTCTGGGCGCAAAGGGCGACGTGGTCCGCAAGACGCATCCGCGGGTTCTCGCCGTCACGGGACCGCACGCGCTTGAGGACGTGATGAACGCGGTGCACGAGCATTTGCCAAGGCCGCCGGATCCTTTTGTCGACCTGGTTCCCCCGCAAGGGATAAAGCTCACGCCGCGGCATTATGCGTATCTCAAGATCTCCGAAGGCTGCAATCACCGCTGCACGTTCTGCGTCATCCCGTCCCTGCGCGGAGACCTGGTGAGCCGGCCGATAGGCGAGGTGATGCGCGAAGCGGAGACCCTCGTTACAGCGGGCGTCAAGGAGCTGCTCGTGATTTCGCAGGACACGAGCGCCTATGGGGTGGATCTCAAGTACCGCACGGGTTTCTGGGGCGGCAAGCCGCTCAGAGCCCGCATGAGCGATCTGGCGACCGCACTCGGGGGATTGGGCGTATGGGTGCGGCTGCACTACGTCTATCCCTATCCCCACGTCGACGACGTGATCCCCCTCATGTCCGACGGCAAAATCCTGCCCTATATCGACGTTCCTTTCCAGCACGCGAGCCGTCGCATCCTGAAGCTGATGAAGCGCCCCGCGAGCGGTGAGGACAACCTCGAGCGCATCCGCGCCTGGCGCAGGATCTGCCCGGACATCACCATCCGCAGCACCTTCATTGCGGGCTTTCCCGGCGAGACCGAGAGCGAATTCAGCGAGCTGCTCGGTTTCCTCGAGGAGGCCGAGCTCGATCGCGTGGGCTGCTTCGCGTACTCGCCGGTCGACGGCGCACAGGCGAACGAGCTGCCCGGCGCACTCCCGAGCGAGGTGCGCGAGGACCGTCGCGCGCGGCTCATGCAGGTGCAGGAGAAAGTCAGCGCCGGGCGACTCAGGCGCAAGGTCGGGAAGGTGATCCAGGTGCTCGTCGATGGGGTCGGGCCGGAAGGCGCGGTTGCGCGCTCGACCGGCGACGCACCCGAGATCGACGGAGTGGTGCATATCGAAGACGGGAGGCAACTCTCGCCCGGCGACTGGGCCCGGGTGAAGGTGTTGAGCTCCGACGCACATGACTTGTGGGCGCGGTTGCAGTAATGGCGCGCCGACCCAAGATCGGATTCGTGCTCGGAGCGGGTTCGGCGCGCGGCTGGGCGCATATCGGTGTCTTGCGGGCGCTCACGGAAGCGGGCGTGAAGCCCGATCTGATCGCGGGCTGCTCGGTCGGTGCGTTTGTCGGAGCCGCGTTCGCCGCGGGTCGGCTCGACCAGCTGGAGGCCTGGGCGCTCGGACTGGACTGGAAGCGCATACTCAAGCTCATGGATTTCGGCCTGCATGGCGGGCTCATCAAGGGCAGGCGCGTGAACGAAGTCTTTCGCGAGCAGTTCGTCGAGTGCGAGTTCTCGGAGCTGCCCATACAGCTCGCTGCCGTAGCAACCGATCTGCATTCCGGTCAGGAGGTCTGGCTGCGCGAGGGCAAGGTGTCGGTCGCGATCGGCGCTTCGATCGCGGTGCCGGGCTTGTTTCGCCCGGTGCCCCACGAGGATCGCTACCTCGTGGATGGAAGCGTCGTCAATCCGATCCCGGTGTCGCTGTGCCGGGCCATGGGAGCGGACATCGTGCTCGCGGTCGACCTCGGATCCGATCTGCTCGGGCGCTACGAGCGCGACGACGATCGGGCGCCGACGCAGGCGGGTCGCCGCGGGTTCATGAGCAGGATCCTGCCCCGGTACAACCGGGCGGGAGAGCCGCAGCTGGACCCGGAGCAGGCTCCGCCTTCGCTGCTCGAGACGCTGATGGGGTCGATCAACATCATGCAGTTGCGGATCGCCCGCAGCCGGCTCGCGGGCGAGCCACCCGACGTTCTGGTCACGCCGCGGCTCGGCAATCTCGGCTTGCTCGACTATCACCGCGCCGACATCGCGATCGCCGAGGGTCGCGACGCCGTCACGCGCATGCTGCCCGCCATTCGCAATGCGATTCCCGCCTAGGGACCGGAGCGATCGTCCGGAAATCGATCAGGCGCTTTGCAGGTGACGGACGACTCCCTCGACCCCGCGCAGCAGCATTTCCACCGCGACACCCGTCAGCAGCAATCCCATGAGCCGCTCGAACGCGACGAGCCCGCGTTCTCCGACCCATCTGCTGAGCCGTTCGGCGAACACCAGGACCACGAACGAAGCCGCGATCGCCAGACTTACGGCGGCGAGCCACTCGGGCCAGCGCTGCGGCGAGCGCGACACGAGCAGGACAACCGTCGCAATCGCCGCCGGTCCGGCGATGGAGGGCATTGCGAGCGGGACGA
>DASSJA010000113.1:0-2651 GCA_035691445.1 Burkholderiales bacterium
GTCGGGGCACGAGGTTCACGTGGTGACCAGCCGGCAGGGTTACGAAGAGCCCGGGGCGTCATCGCCCGCCGTGGAGACGGAAAATGGCGTGAGGATCCACCGCGTCTGGACTTCGCGGTTCGGGCGGAACAAGCTGCTCGGGCGCACGGCGGACTACCTGACGTTCTATCTGAGCGCAGGCTGGCGGCTGTTCGGCATCGTGAGACCCGGCGATACGGTCGTCGCAAAAACGGATCCGCCGCTGATCTCCGTTGTGGCGGGAATGGTTGCGCGGTGGCGCGGCGGACGCCTCGTCAACTGGGTGCAGGATGTATTCCCCGAGACGGCGATGGCGCTCGGCGTCGAAGGCGTGAGCGGCTGGCTCGGAAGGGTGCTGCAGCTAATGCGCGATGCCTCCCTGAGGCAGGCAGCGGTGAACGTAGCCCTGGGCGATAAGATGGCCGGATACCTGGTCGGACGCGGCGCACGGCGCGATCGCACCGAGGTGATCCACAACTGGGTCGACGACGATTCCATCGTTCCGACCCCGCCCGGGCAGAACCGGCTGCGCGAACAATGGGGCCTGGCGGGCAAGTTCGTGGTGGGGTATTCGGGCAACATGGGCCGGGCGCACGAATTCGAGACGATTCTCGAGGCGGCGGAGCAGCTCAGGTCGGAAACCGACATCGTGTTCCTGTTCGTCGGCGGGGGGAACCAGAAGGCCTATCTCGAGCGGGAGACCGCCGAACGCGGCCTCGACCAGGTCTTGTTCAAGCCGTACCAGGACCGGGCGCTTTTGCCGGAAAGTCTCGGCATCGCCGATGTGCATCTCGTATCGCTGCGGCCGGAATTGGAAGGGTTCGTGCTTCCTAGCAAGTTTTACGGGGTCGCCGCGGCGGGGCGGCCCGTGATCTTCATCGGCGATCCCGATGGAGAAATCGGGGGAATCCTGCGGTCAGGTCATTGCGGCGCGGTAATCCGGCCGCGCGAGCCGGTCGAGCTTGCGAAGGTGTTGCGAACTCTGCGGGACGACGACGATTTGAGGCGGGAGTGGGGGCGCAGCGCGCGCAGCCTGATCGACCGGAGGTTTTCGCGCAAACAGGCGATGAACCTGTGGAGCGGCGTTCTATCGCGGGACGGGGCTTCCCCACGCGAGGACGAGCCGGTAGAGCAGCAGGTACCCGACGCAGAAAACCCCTGACGCGACCACGAGCCGCTCAGTCTCCCTCCAAAACACCATGGCCGGCACCGCGCAGCACAAGGTCATCAGCCAGCTGACCGGCGCCACCCTATTGTTCAACCGGATCGCCGTCGCGGGATCGGAAATATCCGGCCGGGCGCGCGTCATTCGCACGTAGATCACCTGGTGCAGGTGCATGCGGTCGGGCTCTCCGGGCGATCGGCCGTCGAGGAACTTCCTGCGGTAGATCGAAAACAGCGTCTCGAATATCGGGTACACGAGCAGCAGCATCGGGAACCACGGCGAGACCTCCGGGTGCCGCACGACGACCAGCACGGAGAGCTCGGCCAGCCAGAAGCCGAGCAGGTAGGCGCCCCCGTCGCCGAGAAATATCCTTCCCTTCGGATAGTTCCAGGCGAGGAAGCCGAGGAGAGCCCCGATCATCGCGAGTGCGGAGGTGAGAAGGAACGCATCGCCGAGCAGAACCGAGATGTACGACATCGCCGCAAGGACGATCACCGCGTGCCCCGCGGCGAGGCCGTTGTAGCCGTCGATGATGTTGATCGAATTGGCGACGCCGCCCACCGCGAACAGGGTGAAGGCGACCGCGAACGGCGCCCAGCGGAGCAACGCGTCGATGCCGGGAACGTCGAGCCGCGGAATCACCGCGCCGAGCAGCCAGACGCCGAAGGCGGCAGCGATCATGGTGAGCATCAGCCGGGCGAGCGCGCTCAGGTTCTTGGTGACGTCTTCCGTGATTCCGCCCAGGAACGCGGGCACGCTCGCGAACAGCAGGTAGCCGAACTGCTCGCCGGAGGCGCCCTGGCCGGTCGCGAACAATGCGGCCCCGGACACGAAGAGAGCCGCCATCAGGCCCAGGCCCCCGATGCGAGGGGCCGGCGTGGCGTGGAACTTCTGCGGGCCCGAGCTGGCCCGGTCGTGGCTCCAGCGGGCGTGCAGCGCTTCGTAGCGCACGATGAGATGGCCGGCGAACGCCGAAGCCAGGCCGGTCAGCAGCAGGAGGAGGGAGCCGGCGAAGGCTTGCGGCGTCCCGAGCGGCCGCGCCTGCGCGGAGTCTGAGAGCGGACGCGGGACATTGGCCGGGTAGCAAATCGTGTGAAACCCTGGCTCCGAGGCGGCCAGGCGCTCGGTTTCCCGGCAGGCGGCGAGAGCGAGTCCTTTGTCGCCGGACGCATAGGTCACGACTCCGCGGGGCAAACTGGAGCTCGGCGTGTCGATCGGCTCACCCGAGAGCAGTTTCTCGTGCGCAGGCTCGAGCGTATCCAGGCATTGGCGCGCAGCGACCCGGCAGGACGGGCAGCTGACGCGGACAGCGTCGGCGATCGCCGCGACGGCGGCCTGGCAGGTTTCCCGGTTCAAGAGGGCTTGCTGCAGGAACTGAAGCCTGACATTTTCCTGGACCTCCACGATCACGTGGGGGTAGTACGCGTGGCCGTGCAGAAAATTCGTGGCGCCCACGACGGCGACGAAC
>DASSJA010000114.1:0-2083 GCA_035691445.1 Burkholderiales bacterium
GCCGGGGTGTGCTCGACCACCTCTCCGATTTCCTCAAAGAAGGCGGCCGCAAGATCGACGCCTGGTACGCGACCTTGAACGTCGTCGAAGTGGCGTTCGACGACGAAGCGGAAGCCTTCTCCAACATCAACACGCTCGAAGAGCTGAACACCTGGGAAAATACTTCGCCGAGATGAATGAAAGGGGTTCCATGACTCGCAAATCGATGCTGCTGTCACTGTCCGCGCTGTCCCTCCTCGCCGCGCTCGTCCTGTCGCAGCCCGCTGCGGCCCAGACCGGGCCGATCCGCATGGGGTTCCTCACCGTGCGCACCGGTCCGCTCGCGGCGGGCGGAAAGCAGATGGAGGAAGGCATCCAGCTCTTCCTCAAGGAACACGACTACACGATCGCAGGCCGCAAGGTCGAGCTGATCATCGCCGACACGGGCGGCAACCCCGCCGGCGCCAGGACCAAGACCCAGGAACTCGTCGAGCGCGACAAGGTGCACGTGATCGTCGGTCCCCTCGCGGCGTTCGAAGCGATCGCGATCGACGACTACGTCCGCCAGACGCGCACGCCGATCGTGTCCTGCTCGGCCGCGGCCGAGGACCTCACCCAGCGCAAGGCGAGTCCCTGGTTCGCGCGCAGCGTGGGGACCTCGGCGCAGCCGAACCAGGCGCTCGGCGATTACGCGGCGAAGACCCTGGGCTACAAGCGCGTCGCGATCATCGCCGACGACTTCGCCTACGGGCACGAAACCGCCGCCGGATTCCAGCGCGTGTTCGAGGACGCCGGCGGCAAGGTCGTGCAGAAGCTCCTGTCACCGCTCGCCGTGCCCGACTACGGAACCTACATCGCGCAGATCAAGAAGGACGTCGACGCCGTCTACGCCGGCTTCGCGGGAGCGAATGGTTTCCGCTTTCTGCGCCAGTACCGGGAGTACGGCATGAAGATCCCGGTGCTCGGCAGCATGACCACCGCCGACGAGGGGATACTCAAGCAGATGGGCGACGAGGCTCTGGGCGTGATCACCGGCGGCTGGTACTCGGCAGGCATCGATTCCACGGAGAACCGGCGATTTGTCGCCGCGGTCAACAAGGAGTACGGCACGGACCCCGGCTACTACACGCTCGGCGCGTACTCGGCGGGCGCGCTTGTCGCGGCCGCCGCGCGGGCGGTGCACGGCAAAGTCGAGGACAAGGAAGCGTTCATGAAGGCGTTGCGCAATCCGGGCGTGGTCAAGGACCCGCGCGGCGAGTGGCGCATGGACGAGTACGGCAACCCGATCATGAACATCTACATCCGCAAAGTCGAGCGCAAGAACGGCAAGCTGGTGAACGCGGTGGTGAAGACGTATCCCAACGTGAGCCAGTTCTGGACCTACGATCCGAAGGCCTTCCTAGCCGCGCCGGTGTACTCGCGGGACTCCCCGCCGTCGAGGAATCTGGAACCCTGAGGTTCCCTGGGCGCGACATGGCGACGCTGAAGGAAATCATCAGCTGCACCAGCGACTACGACCCGGACGCCCTGCCGGTGGCCAGGGCGAACGAGGTGATCCGCTCGTTCGTCACTCCCGTTTCCGGGTTGGAAAAGCTTCCCGTGCGCGCGGCGCTGGGACGCGTCCTCGCGAGAGACATCGTCTCGCCCATCGACGTTCCTTCGCACGACAACTCGGCGATGGACGGGTACGCCGTGCGCAACGACGACCTCGGCGCGGGCGAGCCGGTGACGCTGACCGAGATCGGCACCGCTTTCGCGGGCAAGGAATTCGCGGGCGAGGTCCGGCGCGGGCAATGCGTGCGCGTGATGACGGGCGCGGTGATGCCGAAGAACACCGACACCGTCGTGATCCAGGAAGCCGTGACCGTGCAGGGCGACCGCATCTCGATCCCGCCGGGCCAGGAGCCCGGACAGAACCGCCGGCTGGCTGGGGAGGATCTGCAGAAAGGCAAGCCCGCGCTGCACGCGGGCCGGATGCTGCGCCCCGCCGACATCGGCCTGATCGCGTCGCTCGGAATCGGCGAAGTCAGCGTGCGGCGGAAACTGAAGGTCGCGTTCTTCTCGACGGGTGACGAGCTGGTCTCGGTTGGCAGGAAGCTCAAGC
>DASSJA010000115.1:0-3732 GCA_035691445.1 Burkholderiales bacterium
CGGTTGGCCCCCGCAGCCGGACAAGCCCGCCGTCAGGGCCAGCGAGGCGAGCGTCGCCCGAACGCCGAATCGTCTCTCGCGGATTCTCACGTCTGTACCAGAGTGCGGTGATGCTGGATGCTCATCAGAATGCCGATGCCCAGAGACAGCGTGATGAGCGAAGTGCCCCCGTAGCTGATGAACGGCAGCGGCACGCCGACGATGGGGAGCAGGCCGCTCACCATGCCCATGTTGACCACGGCGTAGGTGAAAAAGGTGAGCGTGATCGAGCCCGCGAGGAGGCGGGTGAAGAAGGTCGGCGCGTTGGCGGCGATCATCAGGCCGCGCATGACGAGCGCGAGGTAGAGCACGAGCAGAATGGCGTTGCCGATCAGCCCGAATTCCTCGGAAAACACGGCGAAGATGAAATCGGTCGCGCGCTCGGGAATGAACTCGAGATGCGTCTGCGTCCCCTGGAGCCAGCCCTTGCCGGTGAAGCCGCCCGAGCCGAGGGCGATGGTTGACTGGATGATGTGGTAGCCGGCGCCGAGCGGATCCGACGAAGGGTCAAGCAGGGTCAGAAAGCGCCTGCGCTGATAGTCGTGCAGCACGCCCCACAGGATGGGCAGGCTCGCGAGGGCGGCGGCCGTGCCGCCCGCGATGAATTTCCAGGACAGGCCGGCGAGAAAGATCACGTAGAACCCGGCGGCGGCGACGAGGAGAGCCGTGCCCAGATCGGGCTGGCGCGCGATCATGGCGGTGGGAACGATCAGCACCGCGAAGGCCACGGCGTATTCGCGAACGCGCAGCGCCGCCTCGTGGCGATGGAAGTACCGCGCAAGCAGGAGCGGCATCGCGAGCTTCATCAGCTCCGAGGGCTGGATGCTCGCGAATCCCAGAGGCAGCCATCGGCGCGCGCCGTTCCTTATGTCGCCGAACAGCGCCACCCCGACCAGCATCAGCAGAACCAGCAGGAAAAAAGGTATCGCGACGCGCATGAACACCTGCGGCTGCACCTGGGCGGCGATCCACATCAACGCGATGGCGAGAAGCGTGTTCAGCGCCTGCGCGCCGAATCGTCCGGGCGCCTGCGACGCGGCGCTGTAGAGCGTGGCGAGGCCGAGCACGAGTATGCAAAAGACAATGGCGAGCAGCGGCCCATCGATCTTCTCGGTGACGCGCTCGAAGACTCGTCTAATCGTCGCCGTCGTCATCGGTCCCGAGGGCGGGCGCGGGCGCAGCCGGCTTGGTGGTGTCCTTGCCGAGAAGATAGAAGTCGAGCACCTGCCGGGCGACCGGCGCCGCGGCACGCGCGCCGAATCCGGCGTTCTCGACCAGGACTGCGAGCGCGATCCTGGGGTTCTCCACGGGGGCAAAGGCGATGAAGAGGGCATGGTCGCGCAAGTGCTCGGCAACCTGGGTGGAGTCCGCGGACCTTTCGTTCTGCTTCAGAGCGACGACCTGCGCGGTGCCCGTTTTTCCGGCGCTGACGTAAGCCGCTCCCGCGAAAGCGCGCGCGCCCGTGCCTTCCTTGTTGACCCCGACCATGGCGCGCTTGACCAGCTCGAGATTCCTGGCCTTCAGGGCGATGGTCTTCAGCGGCTGCGGCACCACGTAGCTGCGCTCGCGCGTGATGGGGTTCTCGATGTAGTCGACGAGATGAGGACGGTACATCACCCCGTCGTTGGCGAGCGTCGCGACGGCCAGCGCGAGCTGAAGAGGCGTGTAGGAGTTGTACCCCTGGCCTATGCCCACGCTGATGGTCTCCCCGGGGAACCACCGCTGCTGCGCCGGATTCTTGAAGCGCTTCATCTTCCACTCCGGAGAGGGCAGCACCCCGACGAATTCGCCCTCGACGTCGATGCCGGTCTTGGCGCCGAAGCCGAACTGGCCGATGAAGCGCGCCATGTTGTCGATGCCGAGGTCGTTGGCGAGCATGTAGTAGTAGGTGTCGCAGGATTGGACGATCGACTTGTACATGTCTACGTAGCCGTGGCCGCCGGCCTTGTCGTCGCGGAAGCGGTTGTTGCCGAACATGTAGTAGCCGGGGTCGAAAATGGTCTGCGTGGGCGTGCGCTTGCCCAGCTCGAGCGCGGCGAGCGCCATGTAGGGCTTGAAGGTCGAGCCGGGCGGATACAGCCCCGTGAGCGCGCGGTCGTTGAGCGGATGGTCGGGGGAGTTGTTGAGCGCGTCCCAGTTCGAGGGGTCGATGCCGTCGATGAACAGGTTCGGGTCGTAGCCCGGCCTGGAGACGAAGGCGAGGATTCCGCCGGTGGAAGGTTCGATCGCGACCACGGCGCCCCGGTTTTTCCCCAGGGCGCGCTCGGCGGCTTCCTGGAGGCCGATGTCCAGGGTGAGCGTCAGGTTGTTCCCCGGCACCGGAGGCGTGCGCGGCGCAAGGCTGCGCACGTTCGCTCCGCGCACGATGCGCCCACTTGCGTCGGTCTCCACCTGCTCGAATCCGGTGGTTCCGTGGAGCGCGTGCTCATAGCTCTGCTCCAGGCCGGTCTTGCCGATGTGATCGGTGCCCTTGTAGTTGCCCGCCTCGTCGGTCTCCTCGATGCGCTCGACGTCGCGGTCGTCGATTCTGCTGATGTAGCCGATGACATGCGCTGCTGCATCGCCGAGCGGATACTGGCGAAAGAGCCTTCCCTTGATGTCCACGCCGGGAAAGCGGTAGCGGTTGACCGCCAGTACCGCGACCTCCTCGTCGGTGAGGCGGCTGCGGAGCGTCAAATTGTCCTGCCCCTTGCTTTCCTCCCTCAGGCGCTGGAAACGCCGGCGGTCCTTCGGCTGGATCTCGACCAGCCTCGCGAGCGCGTTGATCGTGCCTTGGAGATCGGCGATCTTGCTGAGCGTGAGCTCGAGCGTGTACGCCGAGTAGTTGCGGGCGAGGACAACGCCCTTCCGGTCGAGGATCAGCCCGCGATTGGGCGGAATGGGCACGATGGAAATGCGGTTGTCCTCGGCCCGAGTGTCGTAATACTGGTGCTCGATGATCTGCAGATAGAAAAAGCGCGCGAACAGGATGCCGAATCCGAGGAGCACGACGGCGCCCGCGACCGCTAGGCGCAGCTGGAAGTAGTGCAGCTCCCGCCGGATGTTCTTGAGTTCCGCGACGCCCATGGATTCAAAGCGGCCGGTTTTCGTCGATGCTCTCGGGCCTGCGCTGCGGCAGCAGGAGGAGGAAGCTCGCGGTGGGCCACAGCGCCGCCCCGGTCAGGCTTCCGGCGAAATAGGCGATGCCCGGAAACATGGAGCCCGCGGCCATCCGCACGCCGAGCATCAGGACCTGGGTTGCGAGCAGCAGCACCAGCACGTGGGCGGCCTGCCGCCACGGCGAGAACCACAGGACGCGCCGGTGCAGGCTGATCGCTGCGAAAGCGAGGAAGGCATAGGCGAAGGCGTGCTGACCGAGGAGAGCCGCGTTGCCCGCGTCCATCAACAGTCCCACAAACCACGCGATGCCGATGCCCATCTTGCGCGGCTGGTGTACGCACCAGCAAGTGAGCACGAGCGCGACCATGTCCGGGATGCCGACGAGGTCGTGCCAGGGCAGCAGGTTGAACAGCAGGGCGAGCACGACGGTGAGCGTCATATAGCCGACGTTCACCGGCAGGAGTATGCGCTGCGGCTGCTCGAAGTAGGCCACTAGGTCGCGCTCGCGCTCATTCCTTCTTCTTTGGGCGCTTTTGTTTCGCCGGCCCGCCCGTGCCGAGCTCGGTTTCGGCCGGCGGAGGCGGCAGGCCCGAT
>DASSJA010000116.1:0-3692 GCA_035691445.1 Burkholderiales bacterium
CGTCGTCAACCTCGAGTCGGAACGTGAAATGGAGCGCCTTGCGGAGCTGGGCCGAAAGCACAATGCGCGTCCCCACGTGGCGGTACGGGTCAATCCCGATTTCGAGCTGAAAAGCTCGGGGATGAAAATGGGGGGAGGCCCGAAGCAGTTCGGCGTGGACGCCGAGCGAGTGCCCTCGATGCTCGCGCGCATCGGGCAGCTGGGACTCGATTTTCACGGCTTTCACATCTTCAGCGGCTCCCAGAACCTGCGGGCCGAAGCGATCACCGAGGCGCAGGAAAAGACCATCGAGCTCGCGCTCAAACTCGCCGAGCATGCGCCATCGCCGGTGCGGCTTCTCAATATCGGCGGCGGCTTCGGCATTCCGTATTTTCCGGGCGAGCGTCCGCTGGACATCGCAGCGGTCGGCGCCAGCCTCGCCCGGCTTCTGGACAGGACGATGCGAGGTCTGCCGCAGGCCAGAGTCGTGATCGAGCTCGGTCGTTACCTGATCGGCGAGGCAGGAATCTATGTCTGCCGCGTCATCGACCGCAAAATTTCGCGAGGCCAGGTCTTCCTGATAACCGACGGCGGCCTGCATCACCACCTGGCAGCATCGGGAAATTTCGGCCAGGTCATTCGCAAGAACTATCCAGTGGTGGTGGGCAACCGGGTAGTCGGCAGGAGGCGCGAAGTCGTGAGCGTCGTCGGCCCGCTATGCACGCCGCTCGATCTGCTCGCCGACGGCATGGAGATGGCGGAAGCCGAGGTCGGTGACCTCGTCACCGTGTTCCAGTCCGGCGCCTATGGTCTTACCGCGAGCCCGACTGCGTTTTTGAGCCACCCCGCTCCGGCAGAGGTGCTGGTGTGAAGAGCTTCGCGTGAGCGGACTTTGCGGATGGTTTGATCGGGGTCGCGGCGCGCCCGCGGATCCGCAGATCATTGCGGCAATGGCCGCGACGCTGCATCGCTTCGATGGGAGCACGGTGCGCAGCTCCTCCGCCGGCTTCGGTGCCGTCGCAGCGACCGGCGGCGGCGCGGACATCTTTCAGGATGGCGAGCGGCTGGTCGCCGTGTGGGGCAATGCACGCTTCACCGACAAGGATCTCGCCGGGCTCGCCGAGCGCGACGGAGTCGCGCGCGCGCTCGCGCAGGGCTACGCCCGCAGGGGAAGCAGCGTGCTCACGGCGCTCTCGGGCGCCTGCGCGCTCGCCGTTCTGGACGGCGGCAGGGGTGAGGCGATCCTGGCGATCGACCGTATGGGCGCACGCCCGCTGTGCTACGGCGTCGTCGCCGACAGGCTCGTGTTCGGGTCTACGCTCGACGCAATCAGCGCGTTCCCGGGAATCGCCGCGGAGATCAATCGGCAGGCTATTTACGACTACGTCTACTTTCACATGGTGCCCGGGCCCCGAACCATCCATGCGGGTCGCCACCGCTTGCTCCCGGGATCCTTTCTCATCTGGCGTAACGGCAAACTGGAAACCCGTCCCTACTGGGAAATGCGCTACGTCGAGAACGAGAAGCGGCCGATCCCGGAGCTCAAGAAGAACTTTCTCGCCGTCCTCCGCGAAGGCGTCCGCGAAGCTGCGCGGGGCGGCACGGTCGGTACGTTCCTGAGCGGCGGGACCGACAGTTCGACCGTCGCCGGCGTGCTGAGCGAGGTGACGGGGAAGCCCGCACGCACGTACTCGATCGGGTTCGAGGCGCAGGGCTACGACGAGATGGATTACGCGCGCATCGCCGCGCGCCATTTCGGTACCCGGCACCACGAGTATTACGTCACCCCCGGCGACGTGGTCAGCGCCGTTCCCCGGATCGCCGAGGTCTGCGACCAACCGTTCGGCAATTCCTCGGTCGTGCCCACCTATTTCTGCGCGAAGCTCGCGAAAGACGACGGGGTGGATACGCTGCTCGGAGGCGACGGCGGCGACGAGCTTTTCGGCGGCAACGAACGCTATGCCACACAGCACCTCTATTCGCTGTACAGCGACCTGCCGCGGACCTTGCGCAAGGGGCTGATAGAACCGGTGGTGTTCCTCTCCCCCGAAATCGGCATCGTAGGGAAAGCACAGCGTTACATCAAAAACGCGTCGCTGCCCATGCCCGCCCGTTATGACCACTACAATCTTCTCGAGCGTCTTGGCGCCGAAAACATATTTGTCCCGGAATTTCTCGCCGCGATCGACCGGCAAGGGCCCCGGACGATGCTCGATCGCGCCTACCACGGCACACAAGCCCGCTCGCTGATCAATCGCATGCTCGCGCTCGACTTGAGGATCACTCTGGCGGACAACGACCTGCCCAAGGTCACGCGCGCCTGCGAACTCGCCGGAGTGGACGTCCGTTTCCCGTTGCTCCATGACGCCGTCGTATCGTTCTCCTCGACTCTGCCGCCGCGGCTCAAGCTCAAGGGCACGCGCCTCCGGTATTTTTTCAAGGAGGCACTGACGGGCTTTCTACCCGACGAGATCATAGCCAAGACCAAGCACGGTTTCGGATTGCCCTTCGGCCCATGGCTGCAGACGCACCGACCGCTGCGGCAACTCGCCCTGGACAGCCTGGCCGACCTGAAAAAGCGAGGCATGGTACGCCCGGAGTTCATAGACGAGCTCGTCTCGACCCGCGTCGAGAGCCACGCCGCCTACTATGGAACGATGGTCTGGGTTCTGATGATGCTCGAGCAGTGGCTAAAACACCGTCGCTTTGTGGTATAAATAAGTCGCCCGTCGACCTCCGGTCATTCATAGCGAGTCCGACCATGATGCCCTCTCAACCGCGTATTTTGGCGATGAGCTCATTTCGAGGAATCGTCCCGACTGCGGCCTGCGCCCTCGCATTGCTCGCACCCACGCTCGCCCGGGCATTTCCAGACTACGAGGTCAGCGAGGCCCGATTGCTTCCGACATTCTGCAAGTACACCCAGGACTACCGCGAGCGCGTCCCCGGGGGAAAGAACCCCGACGAGATAGAGCGGTGGACGAGATTGATGGGTCCCACCTTCAACAACATGCATCACTACTGCTACGGGCTGATGGAGGTCAATCGAGCGGCGTTCTCATCCAAAACCAACCTGGAGCGGGTGCACAATTTGTCCAATTCGATCATTGAATTCGACTATGTGCTTCGAGGAGCGCCCGCGGATTTTTACATGCTGCCGGAAATTCTGACCAGGAAGGGCGAGAGCCTGGTGGGATTGGACCGAGGGAGAGAAGGAATACTGGAGTTTCAGCGCGCGATCGGCATCGACGCGAGCTACGCGCCGGCCTACGCCGCCATGAGCGACTACTACAAGCGGGCCGGCCAACCCGCGAAGGCCAAGGAGTGGCTCGAAAAGGGCCTCTCGGTATCGCCGAACTCCAGACCGCTGTTACGGCGAATGGCGGAACTTGACGGTTCGAAGAGCAAGCGAGCCGCTCCGGGACCTTCCAGGAAACAGGCGGGGTCGCCGCCACCCGAATAGCTGAAAGTGGAAGTCGTCGGGGATATCAGGTAACCGCGACGTTCTGCGCCGACTCCGTCGCGTCCTGACCAGGCTTGCGCTCGGTCGACCTAGCCAGTTGACAGCTGGCCATCAGAATCACGATCTCGTAGTACACGAAATCCCAGTAGGCGATGTTGACGAACGCGCCTGCAGACGCATAACCGATCAGGCTGACCTGAATCGCTCGAGCCAGATTGCTCTCCCAGGCCCGGTCCGGGCGGTCGCCGCT
>DASSJA010000117.1:0-2675 GCA_035691445.1 Burkholderiales bacterium
GGCTTTCACGTGAGCCTCTGGCAGTACACCTACTTCACGCCGAAAAATCCCCTCTGGAAAGAGGTCGTCGACCACGGGTACGCCGTGACGAACGAGGGCGGGCGCCTCCCAGCGGAAGACGCGGTGCTCGATTTCAGCAATCCGGACGCGGTCCGCTGGTATCAACAGAAACTCAAATTGCTCCTTGCGATGGGGGTGAGCGTCATCAAGGCAGATTTCGGCGAGGGCGCTCCCCTGACCGGAGTGTATCACTCCGGACGGACCGGCTGGTACGAGCACAACCTCTACCCGCTTCGCTACGGGCAAGCCGTGACCGAGGTGACGCGCGAGGTGCGTGGGGCAGACGAAGGCATCATCTGGGCGCGCAGTGCGTGGGCGGGGAGTCAGCGCTACCCGGTGCACTGGGGCGGCGACGCCGAGAACACCGATGGGGCGATGGCCGCGGAGCTGCGCGCCGGTCTGTCGTTAGGCATGTCTGGCTTCACGTTCTGGAGCCACGATATCGGCGGCTTTCTCAATCGCGCGCCGCGCGGCCTCTATCGGCGGTGGCTCGCCTTCGGGATGCTGACGTCGCACTCCCGAACCCACGGCGCGCCGCCGCGCGAACCCTGGGAGTACGACGCCGCCTTCGTCGACGACTTCCGTCGTGCCGTCGACCTCAAGTACGCGCTGATGCCGTACGTCGTCGCGCAGGCGAAGCTCTCCGCTGAACATGGGTGGCCCATGCTACGCCCGCTCTTCTTCGAGTATCCCGACGATCCCACCTCGTGGTTCGTCGATGATCAGTACATGTTCGGATCGGATCTCCTGGTCGCGCCGCTGTTCGAAGAGTCGAATCGCCGCCGCGTCTATCTCCCACCCGGCGAGTGGATCGACTACCAGAGCGGAGCGGCGTACGAGGGCGGTCGCTGGCACGAGATCGCAGCCGGCACGATCCCGATCGTGCTGCTCGTGCGCAATCACACCGTGCTGCCCCACGTCGCGGTGACGCAGAGCACGTCGGCCATCGACTGGAACCACGTGGAGCTCCGCGTCTTCAGCACCGATGGCGCGTCCGCCGAGGGCGCAGTGGCGCTGCCTAACGGTGACGTCCATGTACTACGCGTGAGCGGCGGCCGTCTGGCCACCGATCCCTTCGGCGGCCGCGTGCAGTGGCGCATAACGAACCAGCCCCGACCTGCCGGCAAAAGGTAGAGGCTTCTCCCATCTCCCTCCTCTGTTTTTCGGTCATCCGGGATTTCTCTTGGCGTAACTGGCCGCTAAACCGGGCTGGCCTCCCTGACTTTGAACAACCGAAACGGCCTGAAAAGGGCCGAAACAACCCGAAACACCAACTGCTTTAGCCGTTGCGGGCTTTTTCAGGCAGTTTCAGGCTGTTTCGTTTTTGACAATTCGTGTATCCGAGCCCGAGCGAGGGCCATCCCGCGGCGCAAGTGGTTCCTAACGATTCCCAAATCCCGGAAGAACCCTTTTCGAGTCATTTCTGCACGATGAGCTCCGCGTGCAAATCGGCGTTCGAATCTTCGCCGACCCAGACGTCGAATACGCTCGGCTCGACAGCCCACCGCCTGGTTTGCGGGCTCCAGAACCGCAGCTCCTCCGTGCCTAACGGGAAGCGGAGCGTCAGCGTCTCGCCGGGTCGCAACGCCACACGGCGAAAACCTTCGAGCTGACGGACCGGCCGCGAGGCCGACCCATATCGCTGATGAACGTACAGCTGGGCGACCGCGTCGCCCGGCACCGCGCCCGTGTTCGTGACGTCGACCACGACCTCTGTGCGGTCGCCAGGGCTCAGTCGCGGCTTCGTCAGGCGAAGATTCGCGAAGCGGAAGGTCGTGTAGCTCAACCCGTACCCGAATGGATACAGCGGTTTGCTGGAGAGGTCCCAATACCGCGACGTGAATTTCGGATCACTTTCCGGCGCATGCGTGAGATTGTGATTGTAGTACAGCGGTTCCTGCCCCGCGGCGCGCGGCCAGCTGACGGGCAGCCTTCCACCCGGATTCACGTCGCCGAAGAGCACATCGAGAACGGCGTTGCCACCCTCCACCCCCGGAAACCAGGACTCGAGAATCGCGGACGCGTGCTCCGCAATCCAATTGATCTCGAGCGGTCGCCCATTCTCGAGCACGACCACGAGCGGCTTGCCTGACGATGCCGCGGCTTCGAGCATCTGATTCTGAATTCCCGGCAGGTCGAGTGTGGCACGCGAGGCGTTCTCGCCGCTCATCGTCGCGGGTTCCCCGACGACGGCGATGACGAGATCCGCCGCGGCCGCCGCCGCCCTCGCCTTGCTCACCCAGTCGGCGATTTCCGCCGGCGTTGGAGGCGGCGTCGGCGCAGTGCCAAGGAACGCATCGAACATCCCCGGAAAGGCCTTTGACATCTTCGGCCCGGCCACATACGTGACGTGCGCGTTGGGACCAAGCCGCTTCTCGAGCGCGGCGAGAACGGTCACGGCGGGTGCGTCCCGTCCCTGACCGAAGATGCCCGCCGGTGTCGGGCCGCCGGCCATGTCGCCGGGCGAGTCGGCCAGGAGTCCGACCACTGCCACATTCGCGAGTGTCCTCGAGAGCGGGAGCGTCTTGCCTTGATTCTTGAGCAGGACCATCGAACGCGCCGCGAGCTTTCGGGCCAGCGCCCTGCCCTCGGGGCTCACGTCGGCCGCTCGCTCT
>DASSJA010000118.1:0-18496 GCA_035691445.1 Burkholderiales bacterium
ACCTCAACCTGCCATCTCTCCCGCTCGGCGTAGCGTGAGTACATTCGGAACAGGTCGCCCGCAAACAGCGCCGACTCGTCCCCGCCTGTCCCGGCACGTATTTCGAGGAAGATGTTGCGCTCGTCGTTCGGATCCTTAGACAAGAGGAGCCTCTGCAGCTCCGACTCCAGAGCGGAAAGCCGCTCGCGGCCGGCCTTGATCTCGCTTTCCGCGTAGGTTCTCATCTCCGGGTCGGCCAGCAGATCCTGCGCCTCGGCGACGGCCCGCTCGCCTTCGCTGTACTTGTTGAACAAATCGACTATGGGCTGGAGTTCGGCGTGCTCGCGAGAGAGCTTGCGAAACTGCTCCATGTCGCGTGTCGCGTTCTCCGACGAAAGCAGGGCGTTGATGTCGATCAGCCGCCGGCGTTTCTGATCGAGCTTTGCCGCAATGCTGGTCTTCATCGACTCGCAGACGAGCGCGACGCGTCAGTCGCGCGCGCGAAGGCGGTACAAACGTGCGACGAGCGTCTTGAGCGACTGGTCGCCCTCGCCCTGGTTGAGCGCTTCGGTGGGAGCGTGCATCAGCTTGTTGGTGAGCCCGTGCGAGAGCGCTTCGAGCACCGCTTTCGGGTCGTCTCCCCGGGCGAGCATCTTCACCGCGCGCTCCACCTCGCGCGAGCGCGCTTCCTCGGCGGATTCACGCAGCTGGCGGATGAGCGGCACCATTTCGCGGGTTTTCATCCAGTGCAGAAACGACCCGACCTGCGACTCTATGATCGCTTCGGCCTGCGCGACGGCGGACTGGCGCGCGTCGACGCCCTCGCGCACCGTAGCGGCGAGATCATCGATCGTGTAGAGAAACACGTCGTCCATCCCGGCCACCTCGACCTCGATGTCGCGGGGCACGGCCAGGTCGACCATGAATATGGGGCGGTGGCGTCGAGCACGGACTGTGCGCTCCATCGTTCCCTTGCCGATAATCGGCAGGGAACTCGCCGTACAGGATACGACGATGTCGTACTCGGGCAGCCGCTCGGGCAGATCGCGCAGCTCGATCGACTCCGCGTTGAAGCGGCGCGCGAGCAACTCGGCCCGGTCCAGCGTTCGGTTGGCCACCGCCATCGCCCGCGGCTGCTGCGCGGCGAAATGGGTGGCGCAGAGCTCGATCATCTCCCCGGCTCCGATCAGCAGCACCTTCTGTTCGTTCAGGCCGGGGAATATCCTGCAGGCGAGCTTTACCGCGGCGGCCGCCATCGAGACGACATTGGCGCCGATGCCGGTGTTGCTGCGCACCTCCTTCGCGACCGCGAAGGAGCGCTGGAAGAGCTTGTTGAGCAGCGTGCCCAGCGTACCCGCCGACTCAGCCACGCGAGCCGCCTCCTTCATCTGGCCGAGGATCTGCGGCTCGCCAACCACCATCGAGTCCAGGCCGGACGCGACGCGGAACGCGTGCCGAACCGCTTCCTCCTGCGGAAGCGTGTAGAGATAGGGTTTAAGATCCGCCGGCTGTACGCGGTGGTAGCCCGCAAACCACTGCAGCGTAGCCTGAGGCTCTCCCAGCGCGCAGTAGAGCTCGGTGCGATTGCAGGTGGAAAGGATTGCCGCCTCCTTGACCGGTTCGTGCCGGGTCAGCTCCGCGAGGGCCGATCGAAGGCGCTCTGCGTGGAACGCCACCCGCTCGCGGATCGCGAGTGGGGCGGTCTGGTGGTTCAAGCCGAGCGCGAAAAGCTGCATGGCGAGGGGCCGGGTAAGCCGTCATTGTAGCTGCCGGCTCGACGAAATGTGGTGGCCAAGGGCGGAATCGAACCACCGACACAAGGATTTTCAGTCCTCTGCTCTACCAACTGAGCTACTTGGCCGGGCCGGTGCGTCCGGAAGTCGGAGCGCGCGGAAAAGAAGCGCGAATTATACGGGCAGGCGAGAAAAAAAGCCCGCCTTGAGGCGGGCTTTTCGTGCGCCCCTTGAGGCGCGGTTCGCTGCGGAAAAAACTAGGCTCTGACCTTCCCCGGTTCCCAGATGCTGACGCGGCGGGTTTCCGGCATCAGGAAGAGGCAAAGCACGAAGCACACCGCAGGCACCGCGATCGGATAGATCAGTGCGTTGCCGAGGCTGCCGGTGGCCGCGAAGGCCGCGGAGGTGATGAACGGCACCAGACCGCCGCCCCAGCCGTTCCCGATGTGATACGGGACGGACACGGACGTGTAGCGGATCCTGCCGGGGAAGTATTCCGCCAGGAACGCACCGATCGGGCCGTAGACCATGCCGACGTAAGACACGAGGATCGCAATGATGAGGATCGCCGCTGGGTAGTTGATCGCGCCGGGCTTGGTGACCGTACCCAGCCAGCTGTACAGCGGATAGTAGGTGACCGCCGCGAGCAGGAAGCCTGCCAAGATCACCGGCTTGCGGCCGATGATGTCGGACAACCAGCCAAACAGGATCAGGGTCGGGGTTCCAATGAGAAGCCCGGCTCCCACGATGTAGGCCGTGGTGAGCGGGTCCACCTTGGAGACTTGCCCCATGAAGTACAAGGCCCAGAACTGACCGCTGTACCAGACCACTCCCTCGCCGATCACCACGATGCTGGCGATCAGCACGAACTTGATGTTCGCGCTGAGGAAGGCTTCCTTCCAGGGATTCTTGGCCATCTGTCCCTTGGCCCTGATCTCCTGGAAGATCGGCGTTTCCTGGAGCTGAAGCCGGATGTAAATGGCGATTGCCACCAGCAGGAAGGAAATCAGGAACGGGATGCGCCATGCCCAGGCGTTGAATACGTCATTGCCGAAATATGAGCGCGTGGCGATGATTACCGCGAGCGACACGACGATCCCGAGGGTCGGAGAAGTCTGCAACCAGCCGGTGTAATAGCCACGGCGCTCGTCGGAGACGTGTTCAGCCACGTACGTGATGGCACCTCCGTACTCCCCGCCCAAGCACAGGCCTTGAAGCATGCGCAGGAAGAAGAGGATGAACGCGGCAGCCAGACCGATCGATTCATAGGTCGGGATCAGGCCGATCGCGCCGGTGCCCAGCCCCATTCCGCTCAGCGTGATGAGGAAGGTGTATTTGCGGCCTACGCGGTCACCCAGCCACCCAAAGAGGAATGCTCCCAGAGGACGGATCAGGAACCCGGCGGTAAACAGCGCAATCGTGCTCAGCAGAGCCGCGACAGGGTGGGACTTCTCGAAGAACTTGACCGACAGGACTGCGGCCAGGCTCCCGAAGATATAGAAATCGTACCACTCGATGACGTTTCCCACTGCCGCAGCGACAATAACGGTCCGGAAGTTCTTCGGGATCTGACCTGCCATAGCTGCTCCCCCTTCGTTGTTATAAGTCGTGAGTGTCCGAGCGCGTCGCGACGCGCTCGGGCCGAGCTGCCTGATGCGAGCCACCGGTTCGGGCATCCTCGAAGGAACCCTGGATGAGCTGCGCCAGCCGCGCACCCCCCGGGGGCCACGCCCGAACTCCTCCATTTGGCGTCGCGATCATACCCCACAGTCAAGGCCCGGGGCAACGCCGGAAACTCACCCGATGCCCGTGAAAACAAAGGCCCCGCAAGCGGGGCCTTTGTTGTCGGTCCAGGGGAGCGCGCGGCTGGGGGAACCTTGGTTCCCCCAGTAACGACTTGCCCGGGTGCAGCGCTACTCGCGTTACATGTCCATCCCGTCCATGCCGCCCATGCCGCCCATGCCGTGAGCGTGGCCACCGGCATTCTTCTTTTCCTCGACCAGTTCGGCCACCATCGCCTCGGTAGTCAGCAAGAGCCCGGCGACCGAAGCCGCGTTTTGCAGCGCGGTGCGGCTCACCTTGGTGGGATCCAGCACGCCCATCTCAACCATGTCGCCAAACTGCTCGGTCTGAGCGTTGAAGCCGAAATTGCCTTTCCCTTCCGCGATCTTGTTCATCACGACCGAGGGCTCGGCGCCGGAGTTGGCGACGATTTGACGCAACGGCTCTTCGAGCGCGCGCATCACAATCTTGATGCCTGCGTCCTGATCCGGGTTCTCGCCCTTGATCCTGTCGAGCGCGGCCCTTGCCCGGATATAAGCCACGCCCCCGCCGGCGACGATACCTTCCTCGACGGCAGCGCGGGTGGCGTGCAACGCGTCTTCAACGCGCGCTTTCTTCTCCTTCATCTCGACTTCGGTCGCCGCGCCGACCTTGATCACCGCGACGCCGCCGGCGAGCTTCGCCACCCTTTCTTGAAGCTTTTCCTTGTCGTAATCGCTGGTGGCCTCGTCGATCTGGGTGCGGATGTTCTTTACCCGTCCTTCGATCGCCTTGGGGTCGCCGGCGCCATCGATGATGGTGGTTTCCTCCTTCGCGACCTCGATGCGCTTTGCCCGACCCAGATCCTTCAGCGTCGCTTTCTCGAGCGTCTGGCCCACTTCCTCGGCGATGACCTGCCCGCCCGTGAGGATGGCGATGTCCTCGAGCATCGCCTTGCGGCGGTCACCGAACCCCGGCGCCTTCACCGCAGAGGTCTTGAGGATGCCGCGCAGGTTGTTCACGACCAGCGTTGCAAGAGCTTCACCTTCGACTTCCTCGGCGATGATGAGGAGCGGCTTGCCGGACTTCGCCACTTGCTCGAGCACCGGTAACAGGTCGCGGATGCTGGAGATCTTCTTGTCGTGCAGGAGAATATAGGGATCGTCCAGGACGGAGATCTGCTTTTCGGCGTTGTTGATGAAGTAGGGCGAGAGATAGCCCCTGTCGAACTGCATGCCTTCGACTACCTCCAGCTCGTTTTGCAATCCCTTGCCGTCTTCGACGGTGATCACTCCCTCCTTGCCGACCTTGTCCATGGCGTCGGAGATGATCTTGCCGATCGCCTCGTCGGCGTTGGCGGAAATGGCGCCGACCTGCGCGATTTCCTTGCTCGTGGTGCAGGGCTTGGAAAGCTTCTTGAGTTCCTCGACCACCAAAATGACGGCCCTGTCGATCCCGCGCTTGAGGTCCATCGGGTTCATTCCGGAAGCGACGAACTTCATCCCTTCCCTGACAATCGACTGGGCGAGCACGGTGGCGGTGGTCGTACCGTCGCCCGCAACGTCCGAGGTCTTGGAGGCGACCTCCTTCACCATCTGAGCGCCCATGTTCTCGAACTTGTCTTTCAACTCGATTTCCTTGGCGACCGAAACGCCGTCCTTGGTCACCGTCGGCGCGCCAAAGGAGCGCTCGAGCACGACGTTGCGGCCCTTGGGGCCGAGGGTCACTTTGACCGCGTCGGCGAGGATGTTGACTCCGGCGAGCAGCTTATGTCTCGCGGGTTCGTGGAAACGTACGTCTTTAGCAGGCATGTATCACTCCTGGAATGGAATTGTTGAATTTATTTGGCGACGACGCCCATGATGTCGTCCTCGCGCATTACCAGATACTCGGCGCCTTCGACCTTGACCGCTTGGCCGGAGTATTTCCCGAACAGGATGCGATCGCCGACTTTGACGTCGAGCGGGCGCACTTTGCCGTCCTCCAGTATCTTGCCTTTGCCAATGGCAACGACTTCGCCTTGATCAGGCTTCTCGCCAGCCGTGTCGGGGATGACGATCCCGCCGGCGGACTTGTTTTCCGCGTCGAGGCGCTTCACCACAACGCGGTCATGCAGGGGTCGAATCTTGTTCATCATTTGAATATCCTCCATTAACAAATAGTTAGCGGCCACTGACCACTTTGCGCAGCCGCCTCGAAGATGGGAGAATCGCGCATTAGCACTCGTCTCGGACGAGTGCTAATGATACGGATTGGGTGAGTCGAATTCAAGTCCCCAGATCATCCGATCAGGGTAAGCGGGCGGCGCTTTTCGCCGCTTGGAGTTTCTTCCTCAGTGGCGGAGCGCAGCTCCAAATCTGGAGAAGTTGGATTACATTGGTAAGCCAAACACTTGGCTTGACACAGGTTTCCTGCATGCATTACAGTGCCCGGCGTAGTGTCGAGGCGCGATTTTCCGACCTGTTTCTGAAATCTAAGAGGGAGAAAGGGGTTCGCCCGATGAAAAACCCTGCTGTGCCCTGCGTGGTGGCGGTCTTGTTGCTTTCGGGCGCAGTCCCCGCACATGCCCAGAGTTCCCCTTGGTATACCGGCGTAGGCGTGGGCTACTCCCGGATTCAATTCTATCCGGCCGATTTCCAGGTCTCATCCACCGACACCAAAAAGGAATTCGACGCCGGAATCAAGGGATTTCTCGGGTACCAGATCAATAGGAACTGGGCCGCCGAAGTTGGCTATGCCACCGTCGGCAAATTCAACTACAAGGTAGAGAACGCAGGCTTTAGTGAAGACATCGACTACAGGGTTACAGGTTTTGGGTTCGCGCTCGTGCCGACCGTCCCCTTCACCCGCAAGTTCTCCGTTTTTGGTCGATTCGGGGCGTTCTTTTCACAGGCGAGGGTAACCGTTCGCAACCTGGGGGTCCTGACACAGGACAGCGATCCCACCCTTCTCACCGGTTTCGGGATGCAATATTTCTTCGCGGGCGACAGCGGCATACGCATCGAATTCGAAAACTTCGGCACAGTCGGCAACGCCTGCGCCAACGGCCAAGTCCTAGGAGTGGACTGTACCGGGCGAGTCAACGCGAAGATGGCTTCGATGAGTGCCGTGTTCAAGTTCTAGAAGTCCTGCTTCAGGAAACGCCGTTTGGCCTCGTCGGGGTCCTCTTCGCTATAGACCGAGGTCCTTCCAGAGTCGGTCGATGCGCTCCTTGACCTCCCGCCGCATGACGATCGCTCGGCCCCAGGTCCGTGAAGTCTCCGAAGGCCACTTGTTCGTCGCGTCGATCCCCATTTTCGAACCCAGGCCGGCGACAGGACTCGCGAAGTCGAGATAATCGATCGCGGTGTTTTCAGCGATAAGCACGTCGCGTCCGGCGTCCACACGCGTGGCCAGCGCCCATACCACCTCTTTCCATTCGCGAATATCCACGTCATCGTCGGTCACGACGATCAGTTTGGTGTACGTGAACTGGCGCAAGATGCTCCAGATTCCGAACATCACCCGCTTCGCGTGCCCGGGATACTGCTTTTTCATGCTCACCACAGCAAGCCGATACGAGCAAGCCTCGGGCGGCAGATAAAAATCTTCGATCTCGGGAAACTGCTTTTGCAGTAGGGGGACGAAGACTTCGTTCAGCGCCGCGCCGAGCACGGCAGGTTCGTCGGGGGGCTTGCCCGTATAGGTCGAGTGATAAATCGGGTCGCGGCGCAGCGTGATGCGCTCGACGGTGAACACGGGAAACGTCTCCTTTTCGTTGTAGTAGCCCGTGTGATCGCCGAAAGGACCCTCGACGGCCGACTCGCCCGGGTGGATTGCCCCCTCGAGGACAATTTCGCTCGACGCCGGCACCTGCAAATCCGATCCCAGGCACTTCGTAACCTCGGTGCGCGAACCGCGCAGCAATCCCGCGAACTGATACTCGGAGAGGGTGTCCGGAATCGGAGCGACTGCGCCCAGGATCGTCGCTGGATCTGCGCCCAGAGCGACCGCCACCGGAAACGGATCTCCCGCCCGCGCTGCCGAGTGCTCGCGAAAATCGATTGCCCCGCCTCGATGGGGCAGCCACCGCATGATGACCTTGTTCGAGGCGATCACCTGCTGGCGATAGATGCCGAGGTTCTGCCGCGCCTTTCGCGGCCCGCGCGTGATGGTGAGTCCCCAAGTGATGAGCGGCCCGGCGTCCTCCGGCCAGCACGTCTGGATCGGAAGCCGGGCGAGATCGACGTCCTTGCCCTCCCACGTGAGTTGCTGACACGGCGCTCCAGAGACCTCCTTCGGGGCCATGTGCATCACCTGTTTTCCGATCGGAACCCAACGCTCGAGCACGTCGCGAAATCCGCGTGGCGGCTCGGGCTCCTTGAGAAAGGCGAGAAGCACGCCGACATCGCGCAAGGCTTCGAGCGGGTCCGCGGCGGCGTCGGCGCCCATCGCCAGCGCGACGCGGCGAGTCGTGCCGAACAGGTTGCCGAGCACCGGTATCGAGTGGCCCCTGGGCTTCTCGAACAGCAGCGCCGGACCACCCGACCTCAGCACCCGGTCGCATACCTCGGTCATCTCCAGATTGGGATCGACTTCGGCGGGGACGCGCTTGAGCTCGCCCGAGTGCTCGAGTTGGGATAGAAAATCGCGCAGGTCTCGGTAGCCCATGCCGCCCTAAACGAAGATCTTCACATCCATGGAATTCCGCGCCGCATCGCCAGGTCGGCGAAGATTCCCGCGAAGACGACCGCCCCGACCCAGTTGTTCTGATTGAACGCCTTGAGACAGGCCTCCCGGTCGCGGACGCGGATGAGGCGATAGTGATAAGCCATGAGCCCGGCGGCGCCGGCGAGACCGAGCAGGTAAGCCGCGCCCAGCCCGTGGTGCACGCCTATGGCGACGAGCAGCGCAAGCGCGCCACCATAACAAACCATCACGGCGGCCACATCGTACCGACCGAGGGTGAGGGCGGCGGTCTTGATCCCGATGCGTACGTCGTCATCGCGATCCACCATAGCGTATTCGGTGTCGTAGGCGATCGCCCAGAAGATATTGGCGAGTAGGAGCCACCACCCCTCGGCTGGAATCGCGCCGAGCACGGCGGCGTATCCCATAGGAATGCCGAAGCCGAAGGCGATTCCGAGGTAGGCCTGGGGAATCGCGACAAATCGCTTGGCCAGCGGATAGGTCGCAGCAAGGGCGAGCGCCACGAAAGAGAGCAGCACCGTAAGGCGATTCAGGGATAGCACCAGAGCAAATGCTGCGAGCGTGAGCGCCGCAGCCAGGCCGGAGGCTTCGCCTCGGCCCACCGCCCCGGTGGCGAGAGGACGATCCCGGGTACGTTTCACTTCGCCGTCGAAGCGCCAGTCAGCGAGATCGTTCATCACGCATCCCGCTGAGCGCATGAGCAACGTCCCCAGAACGAAAATCCACACGATGCGGCCGGCGGGCCGGCCATCGCTGGCGAGCCACAGCGCCCAGAGCGTCGGCCAGAGGAGCAACAGCGTGCCGATCGGCTTGTCGAGCCGCATCAGGCGCTCGTACAAGGTCAACCTGGCGGCTAGGGCATCGAGGCTCATGCAGCGCGCATTGTAGCCCGCGTCCTCAGGCGCCAAGAAAACGGCTGCGCCCGCCAAGCCAACGTTCGAGATGCCTCTCCGCCGACTCGGGATGGTCGGCGAGGAGCGACTCAGCTACCCCGCGCGCGGCTTCGAGCAAATCCGAGTCCACATTGAGGTCCGCGAAGCGCAAGAGCGGCTCTCCACTCTGTCGGGCACCCAGGTATTCGCCCGGGCCCCGCATGCGCAAGTCTTCGTGCGCGATCGCGAATCCGTCGGTGCTCTCGAAAATGACCTTGAGACGCCTGCGAGCAGTCTCTCCCGGAGGGTTCTGGTAGAGCAGCACGCACACGGACTCGACCGGACCTCGTCCGACTCGCCCGCGCAGCTGATGCAGTTGCGCAAGCCCGAAACGCTCGGCGTGCTCGATCACCATGAGCGACGCCTTGGGGACATCCACGCCCACCTCGATTACCGTCGTTCCCACCAGGAGCTGAATCCGCCCCTCTTGAAACGCCGCCATGGTCCGCGCCTTCTCGGCCGCCTTCAGACGCCCGTGGATCAGCCCCACCCGGAGCTCCGGAAGCTCCCGGCTGAGCGCGGCGTGCGTGTCCAACGCGGTCTGCAATTGCAGCTGCTCGGACTCCTCGATCAGCGGGCAGACCCAATATGCCTGACTTCCGGCAATGCACGCATCGCGCACTCGTTTTATCACGTCCGCGCGGCGTGAGTCGGCGATCAGCTTGGTAGCCACAGGCGTCCTGCCAGGCGGCAACTCGTCGATGATCGACACGTCGAGATCGGCGCAGTAGCTCATCGAGAGCGTCCTGGGGATCGGAGTGGCGCTCATCATGAGCTGGTGCAAGTCCTGGCCTTTGGTACGCAAAGCAAGTCGTTGGGCTACGCCGAAGCGATGCTGCTCGTCGACCACCGCGAGTCCCAAAGAGGGGAACGCCGTGCGCTCCTGGAACAAGGCGTGCGTCCCCAGGGCCACCCTCGCTTTCCCGGAAGCTATAGCCGCGCGCCCGGATTCGCGCTCCTTTTTGCTCTGGCTTCCCGAAAGCCATGCGATCTCTACGCCGAGCGGGACGAGCCAATCGTTGAACTTGCGGTAATGCTGCTCCGCAAGTACCTCGGTGGGAGCCATCACCGCAGCCTGCATGCCGTTCTCGACCGCGCGCAAGGCTGCGAGCACCGCAACGACGGTCTTGCCGCTGCCGACGTCACCCTGGAGCAGTCTGTGCATGGGGTGCGGTTGCGCCAGATCGCGCTCGATATCCTCCCACGCGCGCTGCTGCGCCCGCGTCAACCGGAAGGGCAGCCGATCGATCAGCGCCGAGGTATAGCGGCCCTTGGGTGCGAGCACAGGGGCTGCTCGGGATTTGCGTTCTTGGTAATGCTTGCGCATGGAGAGCTGCTGCGCGAGCAGTTCGTCGAACTTGATCCGCCTCCACGCGGGCAAGGCACGACCGCTGAGAGCGGTCTGGTCGGCTCCGGGACGCGGGTGATGAAGGGTCTCGACGGCCTCTCGGAAACCGCACAAACCGAGCCCTCTGGACATTTCTTCCGGAAGCGTATCGTCCAGACGCGCACGAGCAAGCGCGCCTTCGATCTGGCGCCGAAGCGCGGACTGCCCGAGGCCCGCCGTCGTCGGGTAGACGGGTGTCAGGGCTGTCGGCAGGGGTACCTCGCCACGCAGCACGCGAAACCGCGGATGGGTCATCTCCCCCCCGAAGAAGCCGGCCCGCACCTCCCCGAACGCGCGCACGGTCGCGCCCGGTTCGAGCGCCTTCGCCTGGCTTCCGTAGAAATTGAAAAATCGCAGCACCAGTTCGCCGCTCGAATCCTCGATGCGCGATACGAGTTGACGTTTAGGCCGATATACGATGTCGGTGGCACGAACTCTGCCTTCTACCTGGACCGGAACACCCGCGGGCGCATCTGCGATCGGGGTCACCTGCGTTTCGTCCTCGTAACGCAAAGGCAGGTGCAGTACCAAGTCAAAATCGCGCCGGATTCCCAGCTTCAGCAGTCTCGCGGCGATCGCACGGCTGGCTGAGGGCCGTGGATCGGATCCCGGCGATCGCGCGCTCCGTGTCCTGGGTTTTGCCTGGGCCGAAGAGACTTGCTCGCCCCGGGTCCGAGTCAAGGGCTTTCGCACTCTTTCGCCCTCGATCCGGCCTTCAATCGTCGAGCACCAGGATCGCGTCCGCCTCGACCAGTGCACCGCGCGGAAGCGACGCGACGCCGACCACCGCACGTGCCGGATACGGTGGACTGAAATACCGTGCCATCGCTTCGTTTACGCGACCGAAATTGACCAAATCGGTCAAATACACGGTCAGTTTCGCCACGTCGGCGAGCGAACCGCCCGCCGCCTCGGCAACCGCTTTAAGGTTGCGGAAAACGCGGTCGACCTGGTTCTCGACGCCGTTGACAAGCTCTCCAGTAACGGGTTCGAGCCCGATTTGCCCGGAGAGATAGAGCGTGTCGCCTATGCGAACCGCCTGAGAGTAGGTGCCGATCGCAGCCGGCGCGTTTGGCGTGGAAACGATCGATCGTGTCATCTTAAGCGCGAGGAGCGAGTCGAGTGAGCGTTATAATATCCGCGCTCGGCTGGACGACGCCAGCATCTGGGTACCCCGATGACTTCGCAGCAGATCGTGAATCTCTTGAAGCTCGTGGGCACGCCCAAGGACGGCGCCCTGCTGCGTTTCTCCCTTGGAGCCGAATACCTGAAGTCCGCCGATTTCGAGGCGGCCATCGAGCACCTCAACGCGGCAGTCGAGAAAGACCCCGGATATTCCGCCGCGTGGAAGCTTTTGGGAAATGCGCTCGCGCGCAACGGGCGCGACGACGAGGCCCTCGCCACCTATCGCGCGGGGATCGAGGTGGCGGAGAAAAGAGGCGACAGGCAGGCCGCGAAGGAAATGGCCGTGTTTGCACGACGTCTCGAGAAAAGCATCGCATCACGCAAGGAACCCCGCGCATCTTCATGAGCGCGATCGAGAATCTGCGTCGCAAGCTCTTCGGCAAGCCGCTTGATCCGCTGGATACGAGGACAAGGCGGCATATCGCACTCGTCGCATTTTTTGCCTGGGTAGGCCTGGGCGCTGACGGAATATCGTCTTCCTGTTATGGACCCGAGGAAGCGTTCCGGGCGCTTGGCGAACACGCGCACCTGGGCCTGTATCTCGCCCTCGCGACCGCGGTCACGGTTTTCATCATTGCTCTCGCCTACAACCAGGTCATCGAGCTGTTTCCTACCGGGGGCGGCGGCTACCGTGTCGCGACGCGGCTCATCGGCCCCTATGCGGGACTGACGTCCGGTGCCGCGCTCATTCTCGACTACGTGCTGACCATCTCGATTTCGATTGCGAGCGGCGTCGATGCCCTGTTCTCGCTCCTTCCCCTCGGACTACACCCGTACAAGCTCGCGACGGAAGTGGCGCTGATAGTCGTGCTCGTGCTTCTCAACCTGCGCGGGATGAAGGAAGTGATAGCGGTGCTGCTGCCGATATTTCTGGGCTTCATCCTTACACATGCGTTTCTGATCGTCTATGGCGTGCTCGCCCAGGCTTCGGCCTTGCCGACGCTAGTGCCGGAAGTCGGGCGCTTGACTTCCGGACTTTCCGGGCAGGTGGGCTGGACGGGTGTCGCCGCGCTCCTTCTGCTCGCCTACTCACAGGGGGGCGGAACCTACACTGGCCTGGAAGCGGTGTCGAACAATGTCAACGTGCTCGCTGAACCGCGCGTCCATACCGGCAAGGTCACCATGCTCTACATGGCGATGTCTCTCGCCTTCACCGCTGGCGGGATCATTTTGCTGTATCTGCTGTGGGATACGCGACCCGCGCAAGGACAGACGCTCAACGCGGTCGCTTTCGGGGCCATCATCGACAGCTTCGGCTGGGACGCCCGCGTCGCCCAGGGCGCACTCGTGGTGGTGCTCGCGCTCGAAGCGGGCCTTCTTTTCGTCGCGGCGAACACCGGATTTCTCGGCGGGCCCGCGGTGCTCGCGAACATGGCCTCGGATTCCTGGGTACCCCACCAGTTCCGCTACCTATCGACGCGGCTCGTCACCGAGAACGGTATTCTCGTCATGGGAATGGCTTCGCTCGTCATCCTTCTCTGGACGCAGGGCAGCGTCTCTACGCTCGTTGTCCTCTACAGTGTCAGCGTATTCCTGACTTTCGCGGTGTCCCTGTTCGGCCTGTGCCTGTACTGGGCCGGGCGCCGCGCCGGACCTAACTGGCTCGGAAGGCTGGCGCTGTCGGCCGCGGGATTCATAGTCTGCGCGACGATCTTGATCATGCTGCTCGTGGAGAAATTCACGGACAGCGGATGGCTTGCCGGGCTGATCATCGGGGCGATCATCGCCGCCTGCGTGACGATCCGGAATCACTACGAGTGGACCAAGGCCCAACTACTGAAAATAGACGCCGATTTCTCCGGCGTCCCTTTTGGAAGCGTCGCCAAGCCCCCCAAGCCCGATCCCGAAAAGCCCACAGCCGTTTTTCTGGTCGGATCCTCGCGGGGCGGCGGCCTGCATGCGCTTCTGTGGGTTCAACGCATGTTCCCGGATCACTTCAGAAATTTCATCTTCGTCAACGCGCGCACGGTGGACTCGCAGAGCTTCGGCGGACGCGAAGATCTCGAGGCTATGAAAGTCGAGGCAAACGCCTCGCTTTCCTACTTCGTGAACTTCTGCAACAGTAAAGGGTGGGCGGCAAAGTCCTACTTGTCCTTCGGCACCGACCCGATTGACGAGTTTACGCGGCTCGCCGAGCGCGTACGCGCCGAGTTCGGCAATGCCGTCTTTTTCACCAGCAAGCTCATTTTCGATCGGGAAAACTGGCTGACCCGGATCCTCCATAATCAGGCGGCAATGGCCTTGCAACGCCGCTTCCATCTGCGCGGCATGCAGATGGTCATTCTGCCGATGAGGCTGACGGTCTAGCGCCGGAGTGAGGAAACAACGCGTCGACTATCTCGGGCAAATCGCGCGCGAAATCCTTCTTTGCTAGAAATGCGTCGGCCCCCGCCGCAAACGCGCCGCTGCGATACGCCTCGCCGTCTCCGAGCGTCATCATCACGATCTTCGGCGGTACCTCGAGTGCGTTCAACCGGGTGGCAACGGCCAATCCATTGATGCCGGGCATGCTCATATCAATGAGCATGAGGTCAGGGCGTTCGATAGGGGCCCGCGCAAGAGCCTCGCCTCCGGAATGCGCGCTCGCCAGCACGTCGAACCGACCCTCGCGCGCCAGAAACTGTGCCACCGCGCTTGCGAACTGCCGACTGTCGTCGACGACCATCACCTTGATCAGCTTCAAGTCCTCTCCCTCGAGAGCAAGCGGCGCCCCATTCCCGACCTGTTTTCCGGCACTCTAGGACTTCACGAGGGACAGGCCAATCGGGACGGCCCTGATCGGATGTGCCAAATACCTTAGGGAGCTGCGATCGCAACTCCTTGAATGCTAGCTGTCTTATTTTGCCGCGCTGACGATGCCGTTGCGAATCGCGTACTTCACAAGCCCTGCGATGTCTCGGATATGCAGCCTTTCCATCAACTGGGCGCGATGAGTTTCCACGGTCTTTACTGAAAGCTCCAGCCGATAGGCAATCTCCTTGGTGCTGTGCCCCTCGGCTATAAGTTGCAGGACCTGGCGCTGGCGCGGAGTAAGGTTGTCGGCCGCCGGTTGCTCGCTTCCGACGCGCTGCACGTAACCCTCGACGACCTGCTTCGAGATGGGCGGGCTGAGGTAGGTTTCGCCCTGCATGACTGCTTTCAGGGCGAGCTCCAGTTCGCCGGTCGCCGAGTCCTTGAGCATGTAGCCCGCGGCTCCCGCGCGTAGCGCCTGCAGCACGTATTCCTCGTTGGCGTGCATGGAGAGCATCACCACGCGCACTCCCGGGAGTTCTTGCTTGAGCTGAACGCTCGCCTCGAGTCCACCCAATCCAGGCATGGAAATGTCGAGCAGCACGATGTCCGGTCGATGAGTACGCGCCAGTTCCAGCACTTCGCTGCCGTTGCCAGCTTCGGCTACGACCGTAACGCCGTCCATGCTTTCGAGCAACGCCCGTATCCCGGCGCGCACCAGCGCGTGATCATCCGCCAGAAGCACCCGCGCTGAGGTCACGCCTGCTCCGCACTGACTGGGATCACAGGAAGCGCGAGGCTCAGCCGGGTGTGCCTCCCCAGAGCCGAGTCGAGCTTCAGCCTGCCTCCCGCGAGCGTTGCACGTTCCTCCATGCTGAGCAGGCCCATGCTCCGCCCGGCGGCCGCTCCTGATCGAGCCGCGGCGACGTCGAATCCTCGCCCGTTGTCGCGAACCTCCAAACGCAATTCCGAGTCCGTGCCGGCTAGCGTAACCCAGACTTCGCTCGCCTGCGCGTGGCGAGCAATGTTGGTGAGTGCCTCCTGAGCAATGCGAAAACACGTGGTCTCGACCTCGGGCGTTAGCCCCGGTAGTACGCCCTCGTGCGTGAAATTCGGCCTGAAGCCTGCACTGCTCGCCTGACGGTCCAAGTGCGAGCGCAACGCGGCCACCAATCCCTGATCGTCCAGCTGGGAGGGTCTCAGGTCTCGCGCCATGCGCCGCACCTGGTCGAGCGCTTCATCGATCGCCGCCACGCACTCGCTTCGCCTCGACGCATAGTCCCCGGAGGAGGGATTTAGGCTCGCGAGGCGCAGCTTAACCGCAGTCAGCAGCTGCCCGACACCATCGTGCAGCTCGCGGGCGACGCGGCCGCGTTCGGTTTCCTCGACTTGGAGCAAACGCGCCGAAAGCGCCTGCAAGCGGCGATGAGCTTCATGCAAGGCCTCTTGTGCGGCCTTGCGTTTGGCCAGCTCCAGACGGTCTTTCAAAGCGCGAGCGACCACTGGCGCGAGGCGCTCGAGCCGGCCTTTCATCACGTAGTCCGTGGCCCCCGTTTTGACGCTTTCGATCGCGCGCTCCTCGCCGAGAGTCCCGGAGATGAGAACGAAAGGAATTTCCAGACCGCGTTCCTTGAGTATGCGGAGGGCGCTCAGGCCGTCGAAACTCGGAAGGTTGTAATCGGCAAGGATGAGCTCGAAATCTGCCCGGCCCAACGATGCTTCGAATTCCTCTTTGGTCTGGATCTGCTGCCATTCGCAATCGTACCCGGCTGCCCGGAGCTGCTCCACTTCGAGCTCGGCGTCCAGGGTGTTGTCGTCGAGAATCAGAAGTTTGAGTGGCGTCGGCACGCGTCACCTGCATGGGGTTCGTCAGCAGCGCGTCCGCCCGTTGCGGACCGTGAAAACTTCGACCATAGGGTGTCTCGAAGCCAAAAGCCCGGCAGGACCGGGCCGATTCGAAAGGCTGGTGGAGTTGAGGAGGATCGAACTCCCGACCTTCGCATTGCGAACGCGACGCTCTCCCAGCTGAGCTACAACCCCACGTGCGCCAATTTTAGCCGCAATCCCCAACCCGGACAAACGCAGGCCCGCAAGGATGCGGCGCAGGCCGCTAGTGAGAACGGGCGCGGTCGAGCCGGTCTCGGATTGCCGCCCATTCCGCGGACGCCGGAGGTTCTTCCACTAGAATCCGATCGCACCCGGACGAATCCAGTCTGCGCAGATGGGTGTAGAGATCGTGCGCGTAACGCGCCGGTTCAGTGGACGCTTCTATCCAAATCACCGATGTGTCGCCCGCAGGCCGGGCGCGGAAGGACATCACCCCGGCGCCATTACCTTCGCCGGGCACCCGCAGATCCCATTGATGGGACGCTACGAGACGGAGCGGTTGCCGAGGCGCGTAGTGCGCCTGGAGCATGCCGGGAGCGCGCGGTGCCGCGGGATCGCGGGGCTCGAGCCGGACTCCGAGGGCGTCCGCGATATCCGCCTCCCCGATTCGGCCCGGTCGGAGCAGAACAGGCCTGCCCCGCGAGACGTCGACAATGGTTGACTCGATGCCGATCTCGCATGGGCCTCCGTCCAGGATCAGGTCGACATCGGATCCGAGATCGTCGCGGACGTGCTCCATCGTTGTCGGGCTGATCCGACCGAAGCGATTGGCCGACGGCGCCGCGATCGCGCCCCCGAACTCTCTCAGCAGCTCCAACGCTGCCGGGTGCCCGGGGACGCGCAGCCCGATTGTCTCTTGGCCTCCGGTGAGCTCGTTGCCGACGCCCGCGGCGCGCCGCAGCACCAGGGTCAAGGGGCCCGGCCAGAAGCGGGCCGCGAGCCTGGTTGCGTGCTCGGGAATTTCGCGCACCCAGCGATCCAGGTGCGCGACGTCGCCTATGTGCACGATGAGCGGGTGCCCCGCAGGCCGCCCCTTGACCTCGTAGATGCGCGCCACCGCGGCGGGGTTGGAAGCATCGCCGCCCAGGCCATAAACCGTCTCGGTGGGAAAGGCCACCAATCCGCCGCGACGCAGAATCGCCGCGGCTTCCCTGATCCGGCCCGACTGGAGTGCGTCGACTCTCGAGGGCAAGGGAACGCCGGTCAGCCCGGCAGCTTCGCGCTCATCACCGATTCGGCTTGCGCCGCGCGGAATTGCACCAACCGTTCCGCGAGCTTTGCATCGCCGAGCGCGAGCATGGAGACCGCAAAGAGGCCCGCGTTGGCGGCGCCGGCCTCGCCGATCGCGAAGGTCGCTACGGGAACGCCCTTCGGCATCTGCACGATCGACAGCAGCGAATCGTGTCCATGCAGATACTTGGACGGCATCGGCACCCCGAGCACGGGCAGGGTCGTTTTCGCCGCGATCACCCCGGCCAGGTGGGCCGCGCCCCCGGCTCCCGCGATGAAGCAGCGGGCACCCCCGGCGCTGAGGCGCTCCACCCATGCCTCGAGGGCGTCGGGAGTTCGATGTGCTGAGAGCACCTTGGCCTCGAACGGCACGGCGAAATCGGTCAGCTGCTTGGCCGCCTCGCGCATGATTTCCCAATCGCCGGCGCTTCCCATAACGATCCCCACGAGCGGCGAGCGGCTGGCCATTCTAGGCTCCCAGTTCCTGTCCAGTCAGACGGTGCAGCGCTTCGCGATATTTCTCGGAGGTCTTGGCGATCACGTCGACGGGAAGCCTCGGCGCAGGAGGGGTCTTGTTCCAGTCGAGCGTCTCCAGGTAGTCGCGAACGTACTGTTTGTCGAACGAAGGGGGACTCGAGCCCGGGCGG
This sequence comes from Burkholderiales bacterium, assembly GCA_035691445.1. Taxonomy (GTDB): domain Bacteria; phylum Pseudomonadota; class Gammaproteobacteria; order Burkholderiales; family SG8-39; genus VBDM01. The sequence goes on from DASSJA010000118.1 coordinate 18,161, forward strand.
TATTCGTTCACTGGCCAGAACCGCGAGGAGTCCGCGGTCAGCGCCTCGTCGATCAGGACGAGCCTGCCGCTCGCGTCCGTGCCGAATTCGAACTTGGTGTCGGCGATGATGATGCCGCGCTCGCGGGCGAAGTCCGCCGCCTCGCGGTACAGGCGGATGCTCAGCTCGCGCACCTTGGCGGCGAGATCCTTGCCGATCATCTTCTCGACCTGGGTGAACGAGATGTTCTCGTCGTGGTGTCCGACCTCGGCCTTGGTCGCCGGGGTGAAGATCACCTCCGGCAGCTTGTCCGCCTGCTTGAGGCCCTTGGGCAGCGGAATGCCGCAAACGGTGCCT